>JBDSPC010000050.1:0-5117 GCA_039914485.1 Nocardioides sp. | reverse complement strand
CGGGCGCCGCGCTGGCTCTGGGGGAGTGAAGGGATAGCCGCATGACGGGGGACGGCTCGGGCCACGCCGCGTGGAAGCCGCCTGCCCCCGCCACCTCCCAGCCCCCCACCGAGTCGCTCACCGGCTACTCCGATCTGCACCAGATCGGCGTCGGGGGCGACTCCGTCGTCTATCGGGCCACCGAGGACACCCTGGGGCGCGACGCCGCGATCAAGGTGCTCAACGTCGACGACGAGGCGCGAGCGGCCCGCTTCGCCCGCGAGGTCGAGATCACCCTCGACCTGGGGCGCCAGCACCCCAACATCGTGACCGTGCTGGCCACCGGCATCACCGGGTCGGGCCGGCCGGCGATCGTGATGGAGTTCTATCCCGGCGGCACGCTGCACGACCGGCTCAAGGAGTTCGGCCCGCTGCCGGTCGACGAGGTCGTCCGGATCGGCCTGGTGCTGGCCGACGCCCTCTCCTTCGCGCACGACCGCGGGGTGCTGCACCGCGACGTGAAGCCGCAGAACGTGCTGGTCCTGCCCACGTCGTGGGTGCTCGCCGACTTCGGCATCGCCCGCCTCGTCGACTCCGAGCACACCAGCTCGGTCGAGACCTTCACCTACCGGCACGCGTCCCCGCAGGTCCTCGACGGGCACGCGCCGACCGCCGCCGACGACATCTGGTCCCTGGGCTCGACGCTCTACACCCTCGTCGACGGGCGCCCGCCCTTCGCGAGCGACGACCCCGACAACGACTCCGCACTGGCCTACCTGCGCCGGGCCCGGATCGAGCCGCACCGGCCGCTCGCCGTACCAGGCACCGAAGCGCTGGCCGCCGTCATCGACCGCTGCCTGGCCAAGGACGTCGAGGGCCGCTGGTCCTCCGCCGGCGAGCTCCACGACGCCATGCTCGGGCTGCGCCACCGTGCGTGGGAGCCGGGCGTGCCCGCGACGCCCGCGCCCGCCGCGACACCCGAGCCGGAGGCGGCCGCCCCGTCCGAGCACACCGGCCACGCGTGGGCGCCCGCGGCGGACTCACACCGTGAGCCCGGCGAGGACACCCGTCCCCGCGCCCGCCGCCCCACCGACCTCGACTCGCGCCTGACCGGCGACGGGGACCGTCCGCCGGCTCCGGTCGCCCTCTCTGCGGCTGCCCATGTGCCCGTCGACGCTCCGGTCGACGCCGAGCCGACCGGCATGGGCCTGCCGGTCGAACACCGCGAGCCGCTCCCGGTGCTGGCCCCCGAGCCCGTCGCACCGGCCCCGACGAGGAAGCGTCGGCTGGTGATCGGCCTCGGCGTGCTCGCGCTCGTGATCGGTACGGCGCTGGGCGTGACCGGCGCCGTCCTGCGCGACGAGGCTCCGGCGGAGACGCCCGCGGCCGACGACGGCAGGGCCGGCCAGCAGATCCCCGAGCTGACCGACAAGCCCGAGGAGACCGACCCGAACCCCGCTCCCTTCGACCCGGCGCTGTCCTTCGAGTTCGTCGGCCTGACCTACCAGGGCGGCAACCTCGTCGCCTCGTGGCAGGACATCAGCGACGGCGAGGCCTTCTTCCACATCTCGCAGGTCAAGCCCCAGGCCTATCTCCGGGTCTTCGACGTCGGCCAGACCGAGTCCGAGTTCCCCTATCAGCTCGGTCTGGGACGCACCTGCTTCGTCGTGGTCATGCACATGCCCGACGAGTCACTGGGCCTGTCCAACCAGCGCTGCCTGCGCAACGCCGGCTGAGCTACCGCCGCGCGAACACTCGCGGGTCGAGCGCCCACCACCACCGGCGCCACAGCGGCAGCGATCGGCGTACGGCCCGGCGGACCGTCGCCAGGTCTGCGGTCCATTCCGAAGACGGCGTGGGATCCGGCGAGAACGCCGCCCTTTCCGCGTGTACGGCGACGGACCCCGCCGCAGTGATCGCCAGCCGCTCGTCCACCGCCGACGCGACCTGGCTGGCCGACCAGTGCCGCGGCGGGAGCTGGCCGGAGAGGCGGAGCGCATCCAGCACCTCGGCCCAGGCCCCCGTCGCACCGCGGCGCCGGTGCCGCCGGCTCCGGAGCGCTCGAGCCGCGGCAAGGAGCAGGGCGACGAGCAGCACCAGTCCGCCGGCACCGGCGGCGAGCAGCGGCCGGTCGAGCCCGGAGGCAGGAGCCGGGGGCGAGGTCGTGGACGTGTCCCCGGACGGCGTCGGCTCGAGCGGGCTGAACTCGTCCTCGGCGTCGTCGTCCGGCACGCGCGTCTCCTGGGGGACGTCGCGTCGGAAGGTGTCGTCGTCGGGCGTCGGCGAGAACGGCACCCAACCGAGGTTCTCGAAGTAGACCTCGGGCCAGGCGAAGGCGTCGCCGCCGCGCACGATCCGGGTGCCGTCGGCCTGCTCATCTCCTGCGCGGAAGCCGACCACCACTCGCGTCGGCAGCCCGTTGTAGCGCGCGAGCAGGGCGAACGTCGTGGCGAACTGCTCGGACGTGCCCACCCGCGCGCCCGCGTCCACGCCCTTCTCACCCACCAGGAAGTTCTGGATCCGCCACAGCTGGGAGCCGGAGATGGCCTTCGCGGAGAGCCTGGCGTGCTCGCGCACCAGCTGCTCCAGCACCTGCGCGCGCTCGTAGGGCGTCACGGCGCCCGCGGCCGCCTGGTCGGCGAACTGCGTGAGCTCCTCGGTCAGCGGCGGCAGCGAGAGGTAGCGCGAGACCGTCTCCGGGGCCGGCACGGCGGCGGTCGCCAGCTCGTCGCGCGACGGGTCGTCGACCCGCCCGGTGACGTCGTAGGTCAGGTCGTCGGTGGGGCTGGCGTCGGTCGCCTCGGAGCCCGACGCCGGGTCGATCGCCTCGGCCGTGGCCAGGAACGCGGTACCGGTGTCGTTGTCGACCACGGCCCGGCCGTCCGAGATGGCGGTCGGCCAGCCCGGGGTCGGCAGCCAGTTGCCGCCCAGCGACGTGAGGTGGATCCGCAGGCTCGCCGTACGCGTGCGCAGACCCGCGGGCAACGCCCGCTCGGCATCGGTCGAGCCGAGCGGCGCATAGCTCGTGGGCGCGGTCCAGTGCGTCCCGTCGTAGCCGTCCAGCGTCACCAGCCGCAGCGGGACGGCCGGCCCGCTGACCTCGAAGAGCGGCTCGTCGGGGCGGGCCTGCCAGGCGCCCATCTGCGGCATCGGGCTGCTCGCCACGACCGTGACCACGGGCGGGTCGACGACGTCGCGCGGCTGGAAGGGGCTGGCAGCCGGGATCAGCGATGCCGCGGCCACGATCCCGACTCCGGCCACGGCCAGTGGTGCTGCGACGGCGATGCGGTGCGACGTCGGCTCGCGGTGCTGGTCGAGCAGGATCCAGCCGAGCACCGACGCGACGAGCAGCAGCGCCGCCACGACTCCCCAGCGGTCGCCCGACCCGACGGTGAGCAGCGCGCCGGCGACGTACAACGTGCTGGCCCCCAGCACCGGCGCGACCCGGTGCGGCGACGGCAGCCGAAGCGCGACGAGCACGGACACGAGCCCGGTGAGGGTCAGCGGCGCGACCAGCAGGTCGGCGCGGACGGGATAGGGGCGGGGCGTGGTGAGGAGACGGGGTACGGCGTCGCGGACCGTGTCGGCGAAGGAGGTCTCCGCCTTGGCGGCCAGGACGTAGGCGAGCAGCAGGAGCAGCAGCACCACCACGGTGGCGCCGGCCCACGGCGAGATGCCCGCGCGGATGACCAGCCGCACGAGGACGAACGGGATGATCGCGGCCGCGCAGAGTGCCAGGGCGGGCAGGACGCCGGACCACGCGGTGGCCAGCGACAGCGAACCGATGACGAGCAGGGCCGCCGACCAGATCGGTACGGCGAGATCGGTGCGTGTGGCCGTGGGCGCCGACGGCGGCGTGAGGGTCGTCGTCATCGCGCGACCGCCGTGTCCCACAGGCGGGCGAGGTCGATCGAGCCGGTGCCGCGGAGCACGAGTAGCCCGGCCTCGCGCCCGGCCGCGACGGTGGGCCGCGGGTCGACGACGCACACGACGTTGTCCTCGGCGCCTTCGAGGTGCCTCGACAGCTCGCGTACGTCGCCCGCGTGCCCGGTCACGGCGACCAGCACGTCGAGGTCGCGTCGACCGAGGTGCCCGATCTGGTCGGCGTCGACGGTGTCGATCTCGGTGAGCAGCCAGTCGATGTCGCGGGCCTCCCGGCGGGGGAGGCGGCTCGCGGAGCCGGGGACCACGATCTCGTCACGCCCGCTCAGGGAGCGGAACCGCACCGGGTGGCCGCGCTCGACCGAGACCCGGCACAGGGCGGCGGCCAGCTCGACCGCCTCCTCGAAGTCGTCGGGGCGCCCGGCATAGCTGGTCGACCGGTCGTCGAGGACGACGCACACGTGCGGCTCGGCCGGGTCGGCGTCCTCGCGCACCATCAGCGTGCCGGTGCGGGCGGAGGTGGCCCAGTGCAGGCGGCGCAGGTCGTCGCCCATCGTGTATTCGTGCAGCCCGACGAGGTCGGTGCCGCCGAGCTCGGCGCTGTCGTCGCCGCCGGTCAGCGCCCGGCGGTGGCCCATCGCCATCGAGGTCAGCGGCACGATCCGGGGCAGCACCCGCACCTGGACCACGTGGCCCACCTCGCTGGCCCGCGCGGCCATGCCGGCCAGCGACGAGCGACGCACGTGCACCGGACCGACGTCGAGCACACCGCGTCGCCGGGTGGGGATCGGATAGGTGACCGTCGCGTCGCCGCTGCGGCGCGCCGGCAGGTCGATCGGGACCAGCTCACCGTCGACCTGCTCGGCCACGTCGGCTCGCATCAGGCCCTGGCGACGGCGCCCCGACAGCGTCAGGTGTCCCTCGCACGGCCCTTGCCGGACGACGACGAGCGGCGAGACGGTGCGGTGTACGGCGAGTTCACGGCTGGTCAGGACGGCGACCAACTCGGTGGTGACCAGGGCGCCGAGCGCCAGCCCGAGCGCGCCCACCAGGGGATAGCTCCAGTTGAAGCCGGCCAACGTCATGGCCAGCGCCAGACCGCTCACCCAGCGACCGCGGACGGTCAGGGTCTGCCAGATCGTCATGTCGCCGTACCCCATCGATCCCAGCCCGCCCGCCGCCGCTCGGTGGTGGCGGCACCTTGCGAGTTGAGGGCTGGCTGGCGTGCGATGTGCCGCCACCCTGCGGGGGCCACC
>JBDSPC010000388.1:0-3665 GCA_039914485.1 Nocardioides sp. | reverse complement strand
ACGTCTGGCGAGCGCGGCCCAGGAGGCCCTCGAGCTCGATGCCGGCGTCCTTGGTGAAGATCTGCCGGTCGGGCCAGAACTGGATGCGGGTGCCGGTCTTGCCCTTCGCGACCCGCTTGCCCTTGCGGGTCAGGCCCGACTGGGCCTCGAACGACGCGCCCGGGCCGTCGCCGGCGAAGACGCCGGGCACGCCGCGCTGGAAGGACAGACCCTGCTGGGTCGGCGAGCGGTCGACGTCGATGTCCATCCGCGACGACAGTGCGTTGACCACGGAGAGGCCGACACCGTGCAGGCCGCCGGTCGCGACATAGGAGCCGCCACCGAACTTGCCGCCGGCGTGCAGCTTCGTGGCGACGACCTCGACACCGGGCAGCCCGGTCTTGGGCTCCTTGTCCGTGGGGATGCCCCGCCCGTCGTCGTACACCTCGACAGAATCGTCGGGGTGCAGGGTGATCTCGACGCGGTGCGCGACGCCGGCCAGGGCCTCGTCGACGCCGTTGTTGATGATCTCCCACAGGCAGTGCATCAGGCCGCGGGTGTCCGTCGAGCCGATGTACATGCCCGGACGCTTGCGGACCGCCTCGAGCCCCTCGAGGACGAGGAGGTGTGCCGCGTTGTACGTGTTGTCTGCCGGTGCTGCCACAAGAAGAAAACCTACCCGCGACACGCCGTGGAGGAGTGCAGGGCACGCTGCCGGCGCTGAGACCGTGACGGGTCTAGCGTGATCACATTCGGATTACGCAATCCGAACCCCTGCAACGCAACGAATACCCAATACGTCCCACGGTTGGGGGTAATCCCCTCCGGCAAGACAGATCAGTGATTCACTGGACTCTCGTCCACCCGATCGCTCCATCCGGGAATCTTTGACCCGGTGGCTACGTTGGGCCAGACACCGATGGAGAGAAAAGAGGCCGATGTGACTACCGCCATTGCCCCCCAGCCTGCCGCCCTGACGGCGGGTGACCGCTGCGACCGCTGCGGTGCCCAGGCCTACCTGCGTGTCGAACTCACGTCCGGCGGTGAGCTGCTCTTCTGCGCCCACCACGCCCGTGAGCACGGAGACAAACTCCGCTCGATCGCGTCTCACGTGCACGACGAGACGCACAAGCTCGAGCCCACGCCGACCGGAGCTCGCGAGAGCGACTGAGCGCCACCCACCTACGCCACGCAGGCCCCCGACCAATTGGTCGGGGGCCTTCGTCGTCCCCGGCCGGTTGTGGAAGGCTCGCCACGTGAGCGCCACCGAGTTCGTCGTCGCCGTCCTGCTGGTGGTCGGCCTCGCCGGCATCGTCGTTCCGATCATCCCCGGCCTGCTGCTGATCCTCGGCGGCCTGCTGCTGTGGGCGATCGACGTCAACACCACGACCGGCTGGCTGGTCTTCGCGGTCGCATTGGCCTTCCTCGCCGCCGGGACGATCGTCAAGTACGTCGTCCCGGGCCGTCGCCTCAAGGAGGCCGGCGTCCCCCGATCGACCATGGTGTTCGGCGGCATCCTGGGGATCGTCGGGTTCTTCGTGATCCCCGTGATCGGCCTGTTCGTCGGCTTCGTCCTCGGCGTGTACGCCGCTGAGCGCCGTCGCCTCGGCGCCACGGCCGCCGGCCCGGCGACCAAGCACGCCCTCAAGGCGGTCGGCCTCTCGATCCTGATCGAGCTCACGGCGTCGTTGCTGGCCGTCGCCACCTGGATCGTCGGCGTCATGGTGACGGGCTGATGGGTGTCCTCCTGGCGCTTGGTGCCGCGCTGGCCTACGGCCTGTCCGACTTCGTCGGCGGCCTCGCGGCCCGCCGCACCTCCGCCTGGCCGGTCGCCTTCATGTGCGCCGTCGGCGCCCTCGCCGGCTCGGTCCTGATCGCGCTCGTCACCGACGGCAGCGCAACGGGCGTCGACCTCGCCTGGGGGGCCCTGGCCGGCGTCGGCTCGGGCCTCGGTGGCGCGTTCCTCTACCGCGGCCTGGCCGCCGGCCGGATGGGCGTGGTGGCGCCCGTGTCCGCTGTCGGGGCCGCGATCCTGCCGGTCGCCGTCGGCGTGGCCACCGGCGAACGCCCCGAACTGCTGGTCTGGCTCGGCATCGCGGCCGCGGTCCCCGGCATCTGGCTGGTCAGTCGCGAGCCCGGGGGCGACGGCAGCCTCGCGGCCGGGCTCGTCGACGGCGCGCTCGCGGGTCTCGGCTTCGGACTCCTCTTCGCCGCGATCGGCCAGGTCCCCGACGGCGACGGCTACTGGCCGCTCGCCCTCGCCCAGGTCACCTCCCTGCTCGCCGTCGTGATCACCGCGACCGCGCTCAGGGCACGCTGGCGGCCCACCGCCCGCTCCGAGGTCACCGGCGGACTGCTCGCTGGCGTGCTCGCCAGTGCTGCCGCGCTCGGCTTCCTGCTCGCCTCCCAGTCCGGGCTGCTGACGGTGGCTGCCGTGCTCACTTCCCTCTACCCGGCGGTGACGATCCTGCTCGCCGCCACCGTGCTGCGCGAGCACATCCACCGCACGCAGGCGCTCGGGCTGGCCTTCTGCGGCCTCTGCGTCGCGTTGGTCGCGGCGGGCTGACCCGGTGCGATGGCCGCTCGTCCTTGCGACAGCGGCCCTGTGTGCCTGTACGGCGACGCCGTCGCCCGACGAGGTCACAGACCCGCCCACACCGTCGACCGCGACCACGAGCCCCGTTGCAGAAGAACCCCCGGGCCCGCTGACGATCGCCGTGGCCGGAGACGTGCACTTCGAGGGTGCGCTGCGTGCCCGTCTCGCTGACCCGGCGACCGCCCTGGCGCCGGTCACCGGGACGCTCGCGGCCGCCGACCTGGCGATCGTCAACCTGGAGACCTCCGTGGGCACCGGCGGCCGGCCCGATCCGGCCAAGCGGTTCACGTTCCAGGCCCCGCCGATTGCCTTCCGCGCACTCTCCGCGGCCGGGATCGACGTGGCGTCGATGGCCAACAACCACGCGCTCGACTACGGCCGCGCGGCCTTCGGCTCAACGTTCGATGCGATCGACGGGGCCTCGCTGGCAGTGATCGGGATCGGTCGCAACGCCGACGCCGCCTTCGCACCGGCCGTCAGCGAGATCCGGGGAACCAGCGTGGCCACCATCGGCGCGACTCTGGCCTCGACCGACCCGACAGCCGATCCCACCGGGCACTGGGCCGCCACGGCCGACTCCCCCGGCACCGCGGACGCCGTCGACCCGAAGCGCCTCCTGAAAGCCGTGACCGATGCCGACGGGTCGGCCGACGTGGTCGTTGTCTACCTTCACTGGGGCGTCCAGGGCGAGGCTTGCCCGAGCGGCGGCCAGCGCGCGCTCGCCGCCGACCTGGTCAAGGCGGGCGCCGACATCATCGTCGGCAGCCATGCGCACGAGCTCCAGGGAGACGGCCGGCTCGGACCGGGCTACGTGGCCTACGGGCTCGGGAACTACGCCTGGTACACCGAGGGCGTGACCGGGGTGCTCACCCTCACCGTCCGTCCGCCCCTCGAGCCGGCCGGGCGCGCCCGGGTCGTCGACCACGTGTGGACGCCGGCCCGGATCGGCGCTGACGGCCTGCCGCGAGAGCTCACGGATGCGACCGACTTCGACACCGAGCTGGCAACCCTGCGCCGCTGCGCAGGCTTCTGACGCGACCGGGCCGCCCGCGCGAAGGCAGGCCCCGTCGCCTCGCGCGGACCGATGGTG
>JBDSPC010000005.1:0-6137 GCA_039914485.1 Nocardioides sp. | reverse complement strand
GCCTGGGACCTGCGCAAGACGCAGCCCTACTCCGGCTACGAGGACTACGACTTCGAGGTCCAGACCTGGGACACCGCCGACGCCTACGGCCGCTTCCGGGTCCGGCTCAACGAGATGAGCGAGTCGCTCAAGATCGTCGAGCAGGCTGCCGACCGCCTCGCCAAGCTCGAGGGCGCGCCGGTCATGGTCGCGGACAAGAAGATCGCCTGGCCCAGCCAGCTCGCGATCGGCTCCGACGGCATGGGCAACTCCCTCGACCACATCCGCCACATCATGGGCGAGTCGATGGAGGCGCTGATCCACCACTTCAAGCTGGTCACCGAGGGCTTCCGGGTCCCGGCCGGCCAGGCCTACGTCCCGATCGAGTCGCCGCGCGGCGAGCTCGGCGCGCACGTCGTCTCCGACGGCGGCACCCGCCCGTTCCGCACGCACTTCCGCGACCCGTCCTTCACCAACCTCCAGGCCACGAGCGTGATGAGCGAGGGCGGCATGGTCGCCGACGTCATCGTCGCCATCGCCTCCATCGACCCCGTGATGGGAGGTGTCGACCGATGACTCAGCGTTTCACCGACAACGAGACACCGATGACGCCCGAGACGTACGCCGAGCTGCGGGCCATCGCCGCCCGCTACCCCGAGGCACGATCTGGCCTGCTCCCGATGCTGCACCTCGTGCAGTCGGTCGAAGGGCGCGTGACACCCGAGGGCATCCAGGCCTGCGCCGAGGTGCTCGACATCTCGGCCGCCGAGGTCAGCGGGGTCGCGACCTTCTACACGATGTACAAGCGCAAGTCGGTCGGCGACTACCTCGTCGGCGTCTGCACCAACACGCTGTGCGCGGTCATGGGCGGCGACCTGATCTTCGATCGGCTCAAGGAGCACCTCGACGTCGGCAACGACGAGACCAGCGAGGACGGCAAGATCACCCTCGAGCACATCGAGTGCAACGCGGCCTGCGACTACGCCCCGGTGATGATGGTCAACTGGGAGTTCATGGACAACCAGACGCCCGACTCGGCGGTCAAGGCCGTCGACGACCTGCGTGCCGGCAAGGACGTGCATTCCACGCGCGGACCCAAGCTGTGCACCTGGAAGCAGGCCGAGCGCGTGCTCGCCGGCTTCCCCGACGACCTCGCCGACGAGGGCCCGGCCGCCGGCCCGGCCTCGCTCGTCGGTCTCGAGATCGCACGCGCGAACGGCTGGACGGCACCGACCCGGGCCGTCGGATCCCTGGACGGCCCAGAGAGCAAGGTCGAAGCGGTCGAGCAGGCCGACACCTCCCGCGCCGAGTCCGAGACGAAGGTGGAGGACAAGTGACTGACATGTTGACCCCGGTCCTCACCGACAACTGGGACCAGGACCGCGCCTGGACGCTGGCCGCCTACGAGCAGCAGGGCGGCTACGCAGCGCTGAAGAAGGCGCTCACCATGGCGCCCGACGACATCATCACCGCGGTCAAGGACTCCGGCCTGCGCGGTCGCGGCGGCGCCGGCTTCCCCACCGGCATGAAGTGGGGCTTCATCCCGCAGGACAACCCGAAGCCGAAGTACCTCGTCGTCAACGCCGACGAGTCGGAGCCGGGCACCTGCAAGGACATCCCGCTGATGATGGCCAGCCCGCACACGCTGGTCGAGGGCGTCATCATCAGCTCCTTCGCGATCCGCGCCAACCACGCGTTCATCTACGTCCGCGGCGAGGTGCTGCACGTCATCCGCCGGCTGCAGCGCGCCGTCCAGGAGGCCTATCTCGCGGGTCACCTCGGCAAGAACATCCACGGCTCGGGCTACGACCTCGACGTCGTCGTGCACGCCGGTGCCGGTGCCTACATCTGTGGCGAGGAGACCGCGCTGCTCGAGGGCCTCGAGGGTCGTCGCGGCCAGCCGCGCCTGCGCCCGCCGTTCCCCGCGGTCGCCGGCCTGTACGCCAGCCCCACGGTCATCAACAACGTCGAGTCGATCGCGTCCGTGCCGAGCATCATCGAGCACGGCGCGGACTGGTTCTCCTCCATGGGCACCGAGAAGTCCAAGGGCTACGGCATCTTCAGCCTGTCGGGGCATATCACGAAGCCGGGGCAGTACGAAGCCCCGCTCGGCATCACGCTGCGGCAGCTGATCGACCTGGCCGGCGGCATGCGCGAGGGCCACGAGCTCAAGTTCTGGACCCCCGGCGGGTCGAGCACCCCGCTCCTGACCAACGAGCACCTCGACGTACCCCTCGACTTCGAAGGCGTCGGCGCGGCCGGATCCATGCTCGGCACCCGCGCGCTGCAGCTCTTCGACGAGACCACCTGCGTCGTGCGGGCAGTGCTGCGCTGGACCGAGTTCTACAAGCACGAGTCCTGCGGCAAATGCACCCCGTGCCGTGAGGGCACGTGGTGGCTGGTGCAGACGCTGGCCAAGCTGGAGCAGGGGCAGGGCACCGAGAACGACCTCGACCTCCTGCTCGACCAGTGCGACAACATCCTGGGCCGCTCGTTCTGCGCCCTCGGTGACGGCGCGACCAGCCCGATCTCGAGCTCGATCAAGTACTTCCGCGAGGAATACCTCGCACACCTGCGCCATGGCGGCTGCCCGTTCGACCCGAACGCCTCGACCACCTTCGTCACCACCGGAGCAACCGCATGAGCACGACCCCGGAGAAGACCAACAAGGCCGCTGATCTGGTCACCGTCACCATCGACGGCATCCAGGTCAGCGTCCCGCCCAACACCCTGGTCATCCGCGCCGCCGAACAGATCGGCGTGCAGGTGCCGCGCTTCTGCGACCACCCGCTGCTCGCGCCCGTCGGCGCCTGCCGCCAGTGCCTCGTCGAGGTCCCCGACGCGGGCAACGGGCGGCCGATGCCCAAGCCGCAGGCCTCCTGCACGATTCCGGTCGCTGAAGGCATGGTCGTGGAGACCCAGGTGACCAGCAAGGTCGCCGACAAGGCGCAGCAGGGTCAGATGGAGTTCCTGCTCATCAACCACCCGCTCGACTGCCCGGTCTGCGACAAGGGCGGCGAGTGCCCCCTGCAGAACCAGGCGATGTCCAACGGCCGCGGCGAGACCCGCTTCGAGGGCGTCAAGCGTACTTTCCCCAAGCCGATCAACCTCTCGCCGCAGGTGCTCCTCGACCGGGAGCGCTGCATCGTCTGCCAGCGCTGCACCCGCTTCTCCGACGAGATCGCCGGCGACCCGTTCATCGCGCTGATCGAGCGTGGCGCCATGCAGCAGATCGGCATCGCCGACGATGCGCCCTTCCTGTCCTACTTCTCCGGCAACACCATCCAGATCTGCCCGGTGGGTGCGCTGACCAGTGCGGAGTACCGCTTCCGCTCGCGCCCCTTCGACCTCGTCTCCACGCCGGGTGTCGCCGAGCACGACTCCTGCGGTGCGGCCATCCGCGTCGACCACCGTCGCGGCAAGGTGATGCGTCGCCTCGCCGGCAACGACCCCGAGGTCAACGAGGAGTGGATCAGCGACAAGGACCGCTTCGCCTTCCATTACGCCCGCCAGGACGACCGCATCACCCACCCGATGATCCGCGACCGCGCCGAAGGCGGCGGCAAAGGGGAGCTCCGGCCCGCGTCGTGGCCCGAGGCCTTCGCGGTCGCGGCCCGCGGCCTGCAGGCGGCCGGTGCCAGCGCCGTGCTGACCGGTGGTCGCGTCACCGCCGAGGACGCCTACGCCTACTCGAAGTTCGCACGGGTCGCGCTCGCCACCAACGACATCGACTTCCGCGCCCGCCCGCACAGTGCCGAGGAGGCCGACTTCCTGGCCTCGGTCGTCGCCCTGTCGGGTGACGTGTCGTACGCCGACCTCGAGACCGCCTCCGTCGTCGTGCTCGCCGGCCTGGAGCCCGAGGACGAGGCGGCGACGATCTTCCTGCGGCTCCGCAAGGCGTCGAAGGGCAGGACGAAGATCGTTGCGCTGGCGCCGTACGCCACGCGCGGTCTCCTGAAGATGAACGGCCGTGTGGTCCCCACGGCCCCCGGCGCTGAGGCCGAGGCACTGAAGGCCCTGGCCGACGACGGCCTCACCGCCCTCGACGCCGGCGGCGTGATCCTCGTCGGTGAGCGCCTGGCCCAGAGCCACGGCGCGCTGACCGCGGCGGTCGAGCTCGCCCGGACCACCGGTGCTCGCCTGGCCTGGGTGCCGCGTCGCGCCGGTGACCGCGGTGCGGTCGAGGCGGGCTGCCTGCCCACCCTGCTGCCGGGCGGTCGTCCCGCCGCTGATGCGTCCGCCCGCGTCGATGCCGCCACCGCCTGGGGCGTCGACCACCTGCCGGACAAGGCCGGCCGCGACGGTGACGCCATCGTCGCCGCGCTGCTCAAGGGCGACCTCGGCGGCCTGGTCATCGGCGGCGTCGACCCCGACGACACCAGCGACCCGGATGCCACCCGCGCCGCGATCGAGGCCGCCCAGTTCGTGGTCAGCCTGGAGCAGCGTCTGACCGACGTCGCCGCCAGCGCCGACGTCGTGCTGCCGGTCGCCCCGGTCGCCGACAAGGCCGGCACCTTCGTCACCTGGGAGGGTCGCCCGCGCCCCTTCGAGGCCGTCTTCGTCAACCCCGGCTCGCTGCCCGACCTGCGCATCCTCGCCGGCATCGCCGACGAGCTCGGCGTGCCGCTCGGCTTCCGCACGGTGCACGAGGTGCGCGCCGAGATGGAGTCGATGGGCCCGTGGGACGGCGCCCGCCCGGCGCTCACCCTCGGCAAGGAGCCCAAGAGGACGAAGCCCAAGGCCGGCGCGCTCGCGGTGTCCAGCTGGAAGATGCTGCTCGACGGCGGATCCATGCAGGACGGCGACGTCCACCTCGCGGCCACGGCCCGTCCGGCCGTCGCCCGGGTCAACCAGGCGGCGTACGACGCCCTCTTCGGGATGCACGAGGGGCCGGCCGAGGCTGTCCTCACCGGTGACCGCGGCTCGGTCACGCTGCCGGTCGAGGTCGCCGAGATGCCCGACGGTGTCGTGTGGGTGCCGGCCAACTCGTTCGGCCGCGGCGTGCTCGCCGACCTGGCGTCGCCCGACGGCTCCGTCACGCTGAAGGGAGCCAAGTGATGACTGCTCATATCCTCAGCCTGGTGGCGGACGACCTCTCCGCCTTCGGCAAGGACCCGTGGTGGCTGATCCTGATCAAGGCCGTCGCGATCTTCGTCGTCCTGGTCCTGCTGACCCTGTTCAACATCTGGTTCGAGCGTCGCGTCGTGGCGCGCATGCAGCACCGCATCGGTCCCAACGTGCACGGTCCCTTCGGCCTGCTGCAGTCGCTGGCCGACGGTGTGAAGCTCGCGCTCAAGGAAGACATCATCCCCAAGGCCGCCGACAAGGTGGTGTTCCTGATCGCCCCGGTGATCGCCACGATCCCGGCGTTCGTGACCTTCGCGGTCATCCCCTTCGGGCCCGAGGTCGGGCTGCCGTTCACCGACCGCACCACCCCGCTGCAGCTGACCGACATGCCCGTCGCGGTGCTCTTCGTGATGGCGATCGCCTCCATCGGCATCTACGGCATCGTCCTGGGTGGCTGGTCCAGCGGTTCGACGTACAGCCTGCTCGGTGGGCTGCGCTCGAGCGCGCAGATGATCTCCTACGAGGTCGCCATGGGGCTCGCCCTCGTCGCGGTCTTCCTGTACGCCGGCTCGATGTCGACCAGCGAGATCGTGGCCGCGCAGAACCCCGGCCAGGAGTACTGGCTCGGCGTCATCCCGGTGCCGACGTGGTACGCCGTGATCCTGCTGCCGTCCTTCGTGATCTACGTGATCGCGATGGTCGGCGAGACCAACCGCGCGCCCTTCGACCTCCCCGAGGCCGAGGGTGAGCTGGTCGGCGGGTTCCACACCGAATACTCCAGCCTCAAGTTCGCGCTGTTCTTCCTCGCCGAATACATCAACATGGCGACGGTGTCCGCGCTCGCGACGACGCTGTTCCTCGGCGGCTGGCACGCCCCGTGGGGCCTCGTCAACGTGTGGCCCGGCGCCGACGAGGGCTACTGGCCGCTGCTGTGGTTCTTCGGCAAGGTGCTGCTGTTCATCGTGCTGTTCTTCATCGGCGACAGTGCCGACGAGGACGATGTCGCGCCCATCGTCGAGGGCGAGTTCGACGCCTTCGCCGGCGGCTACCCGACGCCGCAGATGCCCACCGGGGGAGCGGTCCGCGGCGAC
>JBDSPC010000491.1:0-14747 GCA_039914485.1 Nocardioides sp. | reverse complement strand
GTGACGGTCCTGTGGGGGATGACCGAGGGCGCCGGCACCACCTGCGTGCCCGGGTCGACCCGCGACCAGCTCACCAACACGGCCGGTGCCCCGACCGCGGGCCTAGAGCTCACGATCCTCGAGCCGGCCGACAACGGCATCGGCGAGCTGGGCATGCGTGGACCCGGCGTCTTCGTCGGCTACCTAGGCCAGGATGACCTCTATAGGGGCCTCCTCACAGACGACGGCTTCTTCCGCACCGGTGACCTCGCCCGGCTCGACGACGAGGGCTACCTCCACCTGACCGGCCGCCTGAAGGACGTCATCATCCGGGGTGGCGTCAACATCTCGCCGATGCCCATCGAGGACGCTATCGCCGCCCACCCGGCGGTCCGCCGCGTCGCCGTCATCGGCTCGAGCGACGACCGCCTGGGAGAACGCATCTGCGCCGTCATCGTCGCGGCCGGCACCCCACCCACCCTGGAGGAGCTCAACTCCTGGCTGGTCGAGCGCGGGCTCTCCACGCGCAAGCTGCCCGAGGAGCTGGTCGTCGTCGATGACATGCCCGTCACCGCCGCAGGCAAGATCCGCAAGGTCGTCCTGCGCCGCGAGCTGGAGGAGCAGGCGTGAGCAGCGTGACCATCGGCGACATCGAGGTCGCCTACACCGAGGCCGGGGACGGCCCCCCGGTCGTGCTCGTCCACGGCCTGGCCGAGGACAGGGGCACCTGGAGCGCCCAGCAGTCCGCGCTCACCGGGGTCCGCACCTTGGCCTACGACCTGCGCGGGCACGGCGGCACCACCCTCGGCAGCCCCGACGGCTCGCTCGCCCAGCTCGGTGCCGACCTGCTCGGCTTCCTGGAAGCGGTCACCGGCCCGGCCACGGTCGTCGGCTTCTCGCTCGGCGGCACCGTCGCCCTGTGGGCGGCCGCGGAGCGTCCCGACCTGGTCACCCACGCCGTCGTGCTCGGCACCTCGTCGGTAGTCGGACGCGCAGCGACCGGGTTCTACGCGGGCCGCATCGAGCTCGCCGGCGACACGACCACGCCCGAGTTCCGCACCGCACTGCGCGACGACACGGCCGCGGCCCTGGTCACCCCGGATGCGCCCCTCGACGCCATCGTCGAGGCCCGGCTCGCGGCCGTCGGTGACGGTCGCGGCTACGCCAATGCAGCCCGCGCCATGTCCGCCCTGAACGCCGCGCCGCTCACGCCCCGTCTGGCCGACGTCGCCGTGCCCGTGGACGTCGTCGGCGCCGCCGGTGACACCTTCTGCCCGCCCAAGGCGGCCCGGATCATCACGGACGCGCTCAGCGACGTCAGCTACCACGAGATCCCCGACGCGGGACACCTGATGAATGTCGACAACCCGGATGCCGTGACCGCCGCCATCCGCACCACCCTCTCTGGAAGGAACTGACATGGACCGCTGGGGACTCTCGATGGGCGTCAGCCCGCGCGAACCGCTCATGAACGTCAGCGAGCTCGCCGCCGAGGCAGAGGCCAAGGGCTTCGAGGCGATGTGGTTCATCGACTTCCAGCTCGGCATGAAGGACGTCTACGCCGCGATGAACGTCGCCGCGATGGCGACCGAGAACCTCCACATCGGATCGGCCGTCACCAACCTCCTCACCCGGCACCCCACGGTGACGGCCAACGCGACGCTCGCGCTCGACGAGCTGAGCAACGGCAACGCCATGCTCGGCCTCGGTGCCGGCTGGTCCGCGGTGTACGGCGCGGGCGGGGTGCCCTCGAAGCTGGGTGACCTCTCCGCGGGCATCGACGAGTTCCGCCAGCTCTTCACCGGAGAGGAGCAGGAGCTGTACGGCACTAAGGTCAAGCTGGCCACCGGCGCCGGCAAGCAGGTCCCCATCTACCTCGCGGTGTCCCAGCCGGGGATGCTCCGCCTGGCCGGTGAGAAGTGCGACGGCGCGATCCTGATGGGAGCGGCCGACCCCGAGTTCATCGCGTGGCAGCTCAAGTACATCTACGAGGGCCTCGAGAAGGCGGGCCGCGACCGCTCGGAGCTCGTGATCGACTTGACCGTCACGATGGGCGTCGACGACGACGAGGAGAAGGCACTCAGCGACGTGCGGGCCTGGGCCACCAGCCAGGCGGCCACCTTCGACGTCTGGAAGACGATGCCTCCCGCGTGGGAGCGGTTCCGCCCGGAGTTCGCCGCCGCCAACTCCGGCTACCACCTCGTCGAGCACCTGTCTCGCCATGCCGGCCACAAGCAGGTCGTCAGCGACGAGTTCGTGAAATCGGTCGCCCTGGCCGGCACCGCTGAGCAGTGCGTCGCGCGGCTCAAGGAGCTGTGCGCCCTCGACCTCGACCGGATCACGTTCGCCCTGCTGTCCGGCGGTCGCAAGCGCCGCATGGACCAGCTCGCGAACGAGATCATCCCGGCCGTCAACGCCTGACCCCCCACCCTGACAGAGGAGAACACCATGACCGAGCGCAAAGTTGCCGTCGTCACGGCAGCGGCCGGGGCGGGGATCGGCGCGGCCATCACGCGCCGTCTCGCGGCCGACGGATTCGACGTGGTCGTCACCGACGCCCACGAGCGGCGCTGCAAGGAACTCGCCGACGAGCTGTCCGCGGAGCACGACCGACCGTTCCTCTCGATCCCGCTGGACGTGACCGACGCAGCCGCGATCGAGGCGTGCATGGCCGCCGTGGTGGCCGACCGCGGCCGCCTCGACGTGCTGGTGAACAACGCGGGCTGGTCGAAGATCGAGCCCGTCGCCGAGATGTCGCTGGAGACCTGGCAACGCTGCATCGACGTCGACCTGACGGGCACGTTCCTCGGCATGCGGTATGCCTTGCCGCAGATGATCGCCCAGCAGTCGGGTGCGGTGGTCAACATCAGCTCGATCGCGGCGTACGAGACTTCCACCGAGCACGGCGCGGCCTACTCCGCGGCGAAGGCCGGCGTCCTGGCCCTCACCCGCGTCGCGGCGGCCGAGAACGGCAGGCACGGCGTGCGGGTCAACGCCATCACGCCGGGCCTGATCTACAACGACTTCCTGCGCAAGATCTACCCCGAGGAGTTCTTCGACGGCTATGCCGAGAGTCGATCGCTCGTGGGTCGCATCGGCCAGCCCGAGGACATCGCGTCCCTGGTGTCCTTCCTCGTCTCCGATCAAGCCGGCTACATCACCGGCGAGGTCTACGGCGTCAGTGGCGGGGTGCACCCCCATGGCTGAGGATCTGCACGCCCTGTCCGTGGCTGAGTTGACTGCCGCCTACCGCGATCGCACGCTCAGCCCGGTCGAGGTGACGACGTCGTTCCTGGACCGCATCGAGCGCTTCGACCCCGAGCTGCACAGCTTCGTCGCAGTGACGCGGGACCTCGCTCTAGGACAGGCGGTCGAGGCCGAGCGCAGATATGCCAACGGAGAGCACGTCGACCGTCTGCTCGGTGTGCCCGTCTCGATCAAGGACGCCTTCCACATCAAGGGCGTCGTCACCACGCTCGGCTCGCTGGTCCACCAGCACCAAGTTGCCAAGACCGACTCCGGCGTCGTGCGCCGACTGCGGGCCTCGGGCGCCGTCTTCACCGGCAAGACCAACACCGCGGAGTTCGGGCAGTCGGCCACCACCGACAACCTGCTGGGCCCCGACACCGGCAACCCGTGGGACGTCGGTCGCACTCCCGGAGGGTCCAGTGGCGGGGCCGCGGCCTCAGTGGCGGCGGGCCTGTCGACCCTCGCGGTCGGGTCCGACGGCGGTGGCTCCATCCGAATCCCGGCTGCGTTCACCGGCCTGGTCGGCCTCAAGCCGACCGCAGGGCTGGTGCACGACGAGCGCGGCTTCCGGGCCATGACCGACTTCGTCAGTGCCGGCCCGTTGAGCCGGTCGGTGGCTGACGCGCGGGTGATGCTCGGTGTGCTCGCCGACCGCCACTACCAGCGCTCCACGCCCAGGCCCGGTCTGCGCATCGGCTACTGCGCCTCGCCCGAGGGGCGCCCGGTGGACGCTGGTGTGGCCAAGTCGGTCGAGGCCGCTGCCCGTGCGCTCGAGGCGCTCGGCCACCAGGTGGTCGAGATCGACCTGCCGATCGGCGACTGGAACGACGTCTTCGGACCTCTGGTCCTCGACGACGAGCACCGCGAGCGTGGACACCTGCTCGGCCAGTACGCCGACAAGCTCACCCGCTACGAACGATCCGCGTTGCGCGCCGCGCAGCAACTCGATCCCGCCGCGGCACAGCGCGCCAGCGAGCTGATGCCCGTCTTCCGCGCACGCGTTGACGACCTGTTCTCGGCGTACGACGTGCTGCTGACCCCCACTGTGGCGGTCCCGGCCTTTCCCCTGGGCGAGCGACCCTCGAGTGTCGACGGCCGCGCGGTCGACCAGCTGTGGGGAGCGTTCCCCTTCGCCGTACCGTTCAATGTCGCCGGCGTCCCCGCCGCCTCGATTCCCTGTGGACTCGCCGACGGCCTTCCCGTCGGTGCCCAGCTGGTCTCCATGGCCGGCAGTGAGGCGCTGCTCCTCGACGTCTGCGAGCAGCTCGAGGAGGCTCTCGCGTTCGACCAGAGCATGGTGCTCGAACGGTGGTCCGGGAGCAGGAACGAGGCCTGAGATGACCTCGGTGCTGCAGCTCGTCATCGATGCGCCGCGACGGCGCAACGCACTCTCACGTCCTGTTCTGGCCGCACTGCTGACGAGCCTGACGCAGGTCGGCGAGGACACCACCGGTGTCGTCCTCAGTGGCCGAGGCGTTGTCTTCAGCGCCGGTGCGGACTTCGCCGAGCTGACCGGGACGGCCGAGGACGCGCGTTATGACCACGACGTCGCGGCGGTCGGTGAGGCCATTCGCTCGTTGCGGGTGCCCGTCATCGCTGCCATCGAGGGCCCGTGCCTGGGCGCCGCCGCCGACCTCGCCCTTCAGTGCGACGTTCGGGTTGCAGCGGAGGGTAGCTACCTCCAGGTGCCGGCCGTGCGGCTGGGACTGCTCTACAACCCGGCGACCGTTGAACGGCTCGCCCGGGCCTACCCCCGCGACACGGTGCGCCGCCTGCTCTTGCTGGGCGAGCGGTTCACCAGCGACGAGGCGCTGGCGGCGGGACTCGTCTCGCACCTGGCCCCGCGCGGCGGAGCCGTGCAGGCGGCGACCGGTCTCCTCGCCGACATCACGACCGACGAGCTCGCAGCCCTGGCCGCGACCAAGGAGCTCCTGAACCACCTCGACACCCGCGACCTCTCGGACGCCGACTCCGCCGCCCACTGGTCCGAGCGCCGCCGGGCGCTGCTCGACTCACCTACCCGCAAGGCCGCGGTGGATCGCGCTCGCCGTACCCACGCCGACAACGAGAGCTGACGACACATGAGCAACGCTGCGAACATCCACCGCGCCAACGACCCGCACGACTTCTTGAACCTGCAGACCCTCGTCGACAGCGAGGAGCTCGCGATCCAGCAGTCCGTGCGCCGGTTCGTCGAAGATCGTGTGCTCCCCGAGATCGGCGACTGGTACGACGAAGGGGTCTTCCCGCGCGACCTCGCCAAGGAGATGGGCAGCCTCGGCCTCCTGGGCATGCACCTCGAGGGCTACGGCTGCGCGGGAACCAACGCCGTCAGCTACGGTCTGGCCTGCCTCGAGCTCGAGGCCGGGGACTCCGGCTTCCGAAGCTTCGTCTCCGTGCAGGGCTCGCTCGCGATGTTCCCGATCCACGCGTTCGGCTCCGAAGAGCAGAAGCAGCAGTGGCTGCCGGGCATGGCAGCCGGCGAGCTGATCGGCTGCTTCGGCCTCACCGAGCCCGACTCCGGCTCGGACCCGGGCAGCATGCGGACCACCGCCCGGCGTGACGGCACAGATTGGATCCTCAACGGCACCAAGATGTGGATCACCAACGGACCCATCGCCGACGTCGCCATCATCTGGGCGCGCGCCGAGGAGGGCATCCGCGGATTCGTCGTCCCGACGACCACGCCGGGGTTCACGGCCAACACCGTGCACAAGAAGGCCTCCCTGCGAGCCTCGGTGACCGGCGAGCTGGTCCTCGAGGACGTCCGCCTGCCCGAGACGGCCGTGCTGCCGGGCGTCGTCGGCCTGCGGGGGCCGCTGTCCTGCCTGAACGAGGCCCGCTTCGGCATCCTGTTCGGAGCGGTCGGCGCAGGACGCGCCTGCTACGAGTCGGCACTGGCCTACAGCATCTCCCGTGAGCAGTTCGGGCAGTCGATCGCCGGCTTCCAGCTCGTGCAGCGCAAACTGGTCGAAATGATGATCAGCGTCAACCGCTCGACGCTGGTCGCGCTGCACCTCGGTCGGCTCAAGGACGCCGGCACGCTGACGCCTGCCCAGGTCAGCTTCGGCAAGATGGACAACGTCCGCCAAGCGCTCGACGTCGCGCGGGAGGCCCGCAACAGCCTCGGCGCCAACGGGATCACGTTGGAGTACCCCGTCATCCGGCACATGAACAACCTCGAGTCCGTCTACACCTACGAGGGCACCAACGAGATCCACACACTCGCCTTGGGGCACGCCATCACCGGGATCGCGGCCTACCGATGAGCACGGCCGTGACCACCCTCGACCAGCTCGCCGGCACCGACCTCGGCATCCACGTCGCGTCGTACGACGAAACGGCGGCCATCCTCTACGCCTTGGCCGTCGGCGCTGCCACGACCGATCTCGACCTCGTCTACGAACGCGACTTGAGGGTCCTGCCCACCTACGCGTGTGCCCTGGGCCTATGGGCGGTCGAGGCCGCGGGCCGGCTCGGTGCCTACGACCCGACCCGCTCGCTGCACGCCTCGCAGCGTTTGGTCGTGCACGGCCCGATGCCGGCGAGCGGTTCGATCGAGATGGCCGGCCGGATCGCTGCGGTGTACGACAAGGGCAAGGCCGCCGTGGTCGAGATCGAGGTGACCTCGACGGCCTTCTCGGCGACGTACAACATCTTTCTGCCCGGCCTCGGTGGCTTCGGCGGGGAGCGCGGTCCGTCCACCCCGCCAGCCGACCCGATCGAGCTGGTCGAGGAGACCACTTTCGTCACCAGCCCCGACCTCGCTGCGCTGTACCGCCTCACGGGTGACCGGCACCCGGTGCACATCGATCCCGACGTGGCAGCCGCCGGTGGTTTCGACCGGCCGATCCTGCACGGACTGTGCACGCTCGGGATCGCCGCCCGGATCGTGGCGGACCAGGTTGGCGAGCACCCGGCAGACCTGACCGCCCTCGACGTGCGTCTCGCTGCTCCGGTCCTGCCCGGAGACACCATCGTGGTGGCCTCCGGAACGCGCGACGGCCACGTGGCCTTCGAGGCCCGCGTGGGGGACACGGTCGTGCTCAGTGGCGGAAAGGCGCGCTTCGCGTGAGCGGGCTTCGACGCGCGCTGCACCGAGCCCGTGAGGCAGTGACCCTGAACAGCGAGGAGGCTGCCACGCTGCTGCTGGCACGGGGCGAAGACCTCGACGCGCTGCTGGAGATCGCCGGTCGGGTCCGCGACAGCGGCCTGGAGCAGGTTGGTCGTCCCGGCGTGATCACCTACTCGCGCAAGGTCTTCGTGCCGCTGACGAGGTTGTGCCGCGACCGGTGCCACTACTGCACCTTCGCCACCACCCCGAAGCGGTTGCCCTCGCCGTACCTCTCGATGGACGAAGCCCTCGACATCGCCCGCCAAGGCGCGGCACAGGGGTGCAAGGAAGCGCTGATCACGCTGGGCGACGCTCCCGAAGACCGGTGGCCGGCCGCGCAGGAGTGGCTCGACGCCAACGGCTACGACTCGACGCTGGCCTACGTCCGCGCGGTCGCGATCCGCATCCTGGAGGAGACCGGCCTGCTGCCCCACCTCAACCCCGGGGTCCTCGGATGGGAGGACCTGCAACGGCTGAAGCCAGTCGCACCGTCGATGGGGATGATGCTCGAGACGACCGCGACCCGCCTGTTCTCCGAACCGGGCGGGTGCCACTACGGCTCGCCCGACAAGGACCCCGCCGTCCGCCTGCGCGTCCTGGAGGACGCCGGCCGCTCGTCCGTGCCGTTCACCACAGGCGTGCTGATCGGCATCGGCGAGACGCTCGTGGAGCGGGTCGATGCCATCTTCACGATCCGCGAAGTGGCCCGCCGCTACGGCGGCATCCAGGAGGTGATCGTGCAGAACTTCCGCGCTAAGCCGGACACGGCGATGGCCCGGGAGCAGGACGCGACACTCGACGACCTGGCAGCCACCGTGGCGGTCGCGCGGATCCTGCTGGGACCGGCCGTGCGGATCCAGGCGCCGCCCAACCTGATCGACGACGAGTTCGCGCTCCTGCTGCGAGCCGGCATCGACGACTGGGGCGGCGTGTCCCCGGTGACTGTCGATCACGTCAACCCGGAGCGGCCGTGGCCACACCTCGACGAGCTCGCGGCACGCACGCGCGACGCCGGCTTCGAGCTGCGCGAGCGGTTGACGATCTACCCCGAGATGCTCGGGCGCGGTGAGGCCTGGCTGGACCCACGACTGAGGGCCCATGTCGATGCGTTGAGGGACGAGCAGGGACTGGCCGACGAGACGGCACTGCCGCTCGGGCGGTCCTGGCAGGAACCTGACATCGAGTGGAGCAGCTCGGGTCGCATCGACCTCCACCGGACTGTCGACACCGAGGGTCGGACGCACGATCGTCGCGACGACTTCGACGAGGTGTACGGCGACTGGGCCGCGATCCCTGATGCGTCCACGCAGTCCTTCGCCCGCCTCGAGGGTGACGTCGCCGCCGCGTTGCGGTCGGCCACGCGAGACCCGGCGGGGCTGAGTGACGACGAGGCGATGGTGCTGTTCCACGCCGACGGTGCCGGTCTGAGGGCGCTGTGCGACATGGCCGACGACGTGCGACGCGATGTCGTGGGGGATGAAGTCACCTACGTCGTCAACCGCAACATCAACTTCACCAACGTCTGCTATACCGGCTGTCGCTTCTGCGCATTCGCCCAGCGCCGTACGGACGCCGATGCGTTCACGCTCTCGTTGGACGAGGTCGGCCGTCGCGCCGAGGAGGCATGGGCCGTAGGTGCGACAGAGATCTGCATGCAGGGCGGTATCCATCCCGAGCTGCCCGGCACGGCCTACTTCGAGCTGGCGCGAGAGATCAAACGCCGGGTGCCCGACATCCACCTGCACGCGTATTCACCGATGGAGATCCTCAACGGCTCGGCCCGGACCGGGTTGTCGTTCCGGGAGTTCCTGATCGCGGCCAAGGAAGCCGGGGTCGACTCGATCCCGGGCACGGCCGCGGAGATCCTCGACGACGAGGTCCGCTGGGTGTTGACGAAGGGCAAGCTCCCGTCCGAGGCCTGGATCGACATCATCAGCACCGCTCACGAGGTGGGGCTCCGGTCCTCCTCGACGATGATGTACGGCCATGTCGACGAGCCTCGCCACTGGCTTGCGCACCTGCGGACCCTGGCCGGCATCCAGGACCGCACGGGCGGCTTCACCGAGTTCGTGGGCCTGCCCTTCGTGCACCAGAGCGCGCCGCTCTACCTGGCCGGCAAGGCGAGAGCAGGAGCGACAGAGCAGGAGAACCGCGCAGTGCACGCGATGGCGCGATTGCTGCTCCACGGACGCATCGACAACATCCAGACCAGCTGGGTGAAGCTCGGCGACCACGGCACGAGGCTGATGCTCACCGGCGGCGCCAACGACGTGGGCGGCACCCTGATGGAGGAGACCATCAGCCGGATGGCAGGCGCAGACAACGGCTCGCTCAAGACCGTGGCCGAGCTCCGTGCACTGGCGACCGCCATTGGTCGACCCGCACGCCAGCGCAGCACGACGTACGGCCCGGTCGATGACGAGCGTCAACGCGCAGGTGACTCCTTCGACCAGACCGTCCGCCGCTACCTCCCGCTCGCCCAGGAAGACAGGACAGCATCGACATGTCAGTGAAGATCGGATACAAGGCCTCAGCCGAGCAGTTCGCACCTCGCGAACTCATCGAGTTCGCTGTGCAAGCCGAGAACGTCGGCCTCGACAGCGTCATGATCAGCGACCACTTCCAACCGTGGCGTCACATCGGTGGACATGCGCCGTTCTCGCTGTCCTGGCTGGCGGCGGTGGGAGAGCGAACCGAGCGAGTGACTCTGGGAACCAGCGTGCTCACACCGACCTACCGCTACAACCCGGCCGTGCTGGCGCAGGCGTTCGGGACCCTCGCCTGCTTGTACCCGGAACGGATCATCCTCGGAGTAGGCACCGGCGAGGCACTCAACGAGATCGCCGTCGCCGGCGACCTCGAGTGGCCGGAGTTCAAGGAGCGGTTCGCCCGCCTCCGCGAGGCGGTCCAGCTGATGCGGCTCCTGTGGGCCGAGGAACGCGTCACCTTCGAGGGTGACTTCTACCGGACCAGCGACGCGACGGTCTACGACCGCCCGGACGGCGGCGTACCCATCTACGTGGCTGCGGGCGGACCACTGGTCGCGAAGTACGCCGGACGCGCCAGCGACGGATTCATCTGCACCAGCGGCAAGGGACCAGAGCTCTATAGCGAGAAGCTCCTTCCCGCCGTCACCGAAGGTGCGGAGGCAGCCGGCAGGGACGCAGCGGCAGTCGAGCGGATGATCGAGATCAAGCTGTCCTACGCCGCGACGTGCGAGGAGGCACTCGAGAACACCAGATTCTGGGCACCGTTGTCGCTCTCGGCGGAGCAGAAGCACGGTCTCGACGACCCGGTCGCCATGGCCGAGGCAGCCGACCAGCTGCCCATCGAGGACGTGGCACGCCGCTGGATCGTGTCCACCGACCCGGACGAAGTGGTCGAGGCCGTGCGGGCCTATGTGGACCTCGGGTTCAACCACCTCGTCTTCCACGCTCCGGGACACGACCAGTCGGGATTCCTGAAGTCGTTCGCCCACGAGGTCGTGCCCGGCCTTCGCGAGCTGGATGGATGAAGGGTCGCAACCCGACAGGGTGGGCGGTCTTGATTCCGGCCAAGGAGCTGACCGATGCCAAGCGGCGTCTCGACCTCAACCCTGCCTTTCGCCAACAGTTGGCCGCCGCCTTCCTCGCAGATGCCGTGATCGCCGCCCTGCGCGCCGAACGTGTCGCAAGCGTCACGGTCCTGACGTCGGACGCTGCCTTGGGCAGCATGGTCACCTTCCTGGGCGCCGAGTGGCGGATGGACCGATCAGCGGGCGGGTTGAACGCAGCTGTCGAGGCTGGCCTGCCTGTACCTGACAACAATCGCGAGGGGCGAGCGGTCCTCGTGGGAGACCTGCCGTGCCTGCGGCCCTACGAACTCGACTCTGCCCTGAGCCAGGCGAAGGTGTCACCCACCGGAAGGCTGTGCGTCACGGATCGAGGTGGCCAAGGAACGACCCTTCTGGCCGCTCTAGGGTCGACCGCCATCGACCCGATGTTCGGAAAGTTCTCGTCGCGACGCCATCAGAGCGCAGGCTTCCTGCCAGCGCAGGGCGACCTACCGGGACTGCGAGGGGACATCGACCTACCGGAAGACCTTGAGCAACTGGCTTCAGGAGAGGCAACCGGGAGCTGTACCGAGGCCGCCCTCAACCGATGGATCGCCTTGCGACCATCCACCGGGCTAGCCAGCACCACGTGACGGCGGCCTGTGGCAAGGCGGGCGGGGTTTCCTCTCATCGTGGCCCCGCGCCATGCGTGCTCCGCGGCGGCTGAGTCCGTGTCTTGATTCGAGAACCCAACTGCCTCCGAGGAGGGTGAAGGTTGATTTCCTCCGTGCTTGCGCACGCAGAACGAGAGGCCCCCTTGGACTGCACTGCAGTCGACGAAGAGCCTCGCCATGAGCAACTGCTGAGACAACGTCGTCGGCGAAAGGCCTTGACGGTGCATCACATCGCCGCTGAACTGGGGGTCCACCCGACCACCATTTCGCGGTGGGAACGTCGAGCCCGGTTGCCGGGACCTCACCACGTGCACGCCCTCGCACGCGTCCTCGATCTGAGCGTGTCAGACGTGGCGGAGTTCTTCGACAGTGCGCGCGCGCCTGACGTCGAAGCACGCGGCGTACGCGGACATGGACTGAGGCCGCTGCGGCGCGCGGCAGGCCTCAGTGCTCACAGCGTGGCCGCAGCAGCGGGTGT
Source organism: Nocardioides sp. (assembly GCA_039914485.1). Lineage (GTDB taxonomy): Bacteria > Actinomycetota > Actinomycetes > Propionibacteriales > Nocardioidaceae > Nocardioides. The sequence continues at coordinate 2,721 of JBDSPC010000491.1, read as the reverse complement.
TCCGGTCCACAGCGTCTACAACTGGGAGCTGGGCACGGCGCGGATGCCTGACGAGGCAGTCCACGGCGTCGCAGATCTGATGGGACTGAACGCCGATTGCCTCGTTGCGCTGCTTCGCACTGCTCTTCCGCCACCGCCCACCCGCACTGGGGCGTCCCCGCTGCGTCGACTGCGCCATCGGACCGGCTTGTCGCAATCGGTCGTTGCGGAGCGAATTGGCCATTCTCGCCACGCCCTGGGCGGCTGGGAGCGGGGAGCTGAGCCTCCTCTGGTGGCTGTACGTCGACTCGCGGCTGTCTACGGGGTTCCCACTGAAGCCGTGGCCAGGGCCGCACGAGTGCAACCGCCACCGTTGCTGGACACGCGCCGTTGGAAGCCAGGCACGATCCACGACGTACTCACCGTGATGCGCCGATGGCAAGGTTTGACCCAACGCGACGTCGCGAACCTGACAGGGAGCAGCACAGCGGCCGTGCGGACCTGGGAGGCGGGGCTCCATGCGCCCTCGCCTGCGGCCCTTCACCGGCTCGAAAGAGCCTATGGTCTTGAACCTGGGGCACTACTCGCTGCGTATCCGCGACGATGATCACCCAGCCGGGATTCGAGCGTTGCCGACACGTCGAGTGGTGGGAGCAAGCCAACGAGGCCGAGCTGATCGCCGGTGCAAGGACAAGGCGGCGGGCTACGAGGCGCCGACCTCGATCGAGTTCCGCGAGGAGCTCGCGCGTACGGCGACGGGCAAGCTGCAGAAGTTCAAGCGGCGGCAGCCTTACTGGGCCGGACAGGGCCGACAGGTCAACTGACGTGTCGGCCGACCTGCCGGCACTTCAGTGCGAGTGAAATCGCGGTTGTGCGGACGAATCATGTTTGACCGAGAAATCGGCCGTCTCATGCCATTGACCCAAGCGTTCATCACAGTTACGTTGAACCGACTAAGCAGCATTGAAACCCGAGCTGGTGGCGATCGGGCATCGCCAGACTTCAAGTGGGTTGCACGTGAGGTGCGGAACTCATCCTACCGAAGGAATAACCATGAGGCGTAGATCAACGGCACTGGCTCTGGGGGTGCTCGTCACGAGCGCTCTGCTCACCGCCTGCGGTGGCGAGGCCAGCAGCAACGATGGCGCGAGCGAGGGCGACTCGGTCAGCATCGGACTGGTCCAGGAGGCACGGCCCGACGTAGAGCCGTGGAGCCTTGCCTGGCACGACTCCGTCGAAAACATGAAGAGCGAAGACTCCGACCTGACCTACAAGGAGACGTTCGACGCCTACGACGCGACACGCGCCGAGCCGGTCATCCGTCAGCTTCTCGATGGCGGAGCCGACGTGATGGCGCTGTCCACGTTCGTGCTGACCGACGTGGCCAAGGTCGTTGCGACGGAGTACCCCGACGTTCCCATGGTGCTGACCTCCTTCGGGGAGCCCCAGCAGCCCAACCTGAACCTCGCCACGGCGAGCTACCTGGAGATCGGATACTCAACCTGTTGGCTGCTCGCACGGCTCGCAGACGACGGCCGAGTCGGCTACGTCGGCGCTCAGGAAGCGCCGTTCGAAGTCGAGTCCCTCGAAGGCTGTGAGCTGGGGGCAACGGCCGCGAACCCGGCGGCCAAGGTCACCGTCGTCAACTCCAACAGCTTCACCGACGGCCAGGCCAACCGCGAGCAGGTGCAGGGCCTCCTCGATGACGGCATCACCGAGGTCTTCCTCGGCTCCGGGACCGAGGACGCGGTGGGTGGTCTACGACTGTGCGAGCAGGAGGCGGCCAACTGCGCGACCTGGGGCGGCGACGCTCGCAAGTGGGCACCGACGGCCAGTGTGCTCACGGTCGAGCTCAACTGGTCGGTCATCCTGGACGAACTGGTGGATCAGGCCCGCAACGGGCTCGAGGAGGCGACGGTCTGGAACCTCACCTTCGGTAGCGGCGGCCTCTCCGTCACGGACTTCGACAGCACGGACAATGTGAGCGACGACCTAGCCGCCGAGTTCCAGGCAGTCGTCGACGGTCTGGCCGACGAGTCCATCGAACTGCCGGACAGCACTGTCCACCCTGGCTTCCGCTGATGGGACGAGGTGGCGTGAAGCAGGAGAATCGCACCATGAACGACGTACGAGTCAAGCTTCGCGCCATCTCCAAGTCGTTCGGCGCTGTCACCGCGTTGAACGGCGTGGACCTCGATCTCCGGCATGGAGAGGTCCATGCCCTGATCGGGGAGAACGGTGCCGGCAAGTCCACGCTGATGCGTGTTCTCGCTGGTCACCTCACGCCCGACACCGGCGACGTCGTCCTGCCTCCGATGCAGGCGACCGACCCGCCCAGCTCCGGTGGCCGAGCAGCCGTCGGGTTCGTCGAGCAGGAGGGCGGGCTGATCCCCGAGCTGTCGGGCGCGGAGAACCTGATCCTCGCCCACGGCCAGAACGTCCGCATGGACCGGCGCTCAGCAGCGGACCGGATCACCGAGCTCGCCGATCGCTTCGGTGGCCGTCTGGATCCCCATGCGCCAGTGTCGACGCTGACCGTCGGTCAGCGCCAGCGCCTGGAGATCCTGATCGTCATGGCCTGCGGTGCGGGCGTCCTGATCCTCGACGAGCCCACTGCGGCCCTCGGCGCCGACGAGGCAGCAACCCTGCGCCAGATCATCCGAACCTTCGTCACGGACGGCGGGTCGGTCTTCTACATCAGCCACAAGCTGGGCGAGGTCATCGAGCTCGCGGACAGAATCA
>JBDSPC010000382.1:0-2791 GCA_039914485.1 Nocardioides sp. | reverse complement strand
AAGCATCGAACTCATTCGTTGAGGAGGTGCTGGAGGTCGGCGGCCAGCTGGGCGGAGGAAACGTCCTCGCTCCAGTAGGCGATGCCTTCGTCGTCGGCGTTGATCGCGACGATCTGGGTGCCATGGGCGACGTCATAGCCGCCGCTGGGCAGTTTGTCGCCCTGCTCGACGGCGATGGCAAGGGGTTTGGCCACGTCGATGATGGTCTGGATCGGCCCGGTGAGTCCGATGAAGTCGGGGTCGAAGTTGGTGGCGTAGTCGCCAACCAGCTCCGGGGTGTCGCGCTGCGGATCCGTCGTCACGAAGGTGACGTCGACGTCGGCCCGCTCCCCGTCCGTGAGCCGCGTCATCGCGGAGGCCATCGTCGACATCACGATCCCGCAGATGTCGGGGCAGTGGATGTAGCCGAAGAAGACCAGTGTCAACTTCTTGTCGGTGTCCGCGACCAGGCTGTACGGCGCACCGCTCCCGTCCACGAGGGCGTCATCGGCGACCGCGAACGGCGGGTCGAGCACCGTGCCCGTCATCTCATGATTGGCGGACAGCCCCACCGAGGAACCGCACCCGGAGAGCAGTGTTGCCGCCAGTCCGACCGCGAGCCAGCGCCGCGCGTCAGCCACGGCGCACTCCCCCGGCGAGGTCCTCGGTCAGGGCGCGCAGGGCAGCGAGACCCGCGGCCTCGTCGCCCGGATTGTCCAGGATGGTGCGCACGAACGCGGACCCGACGATCACGCCATCGGCGTACGCCGCGGTCTCGGCCGCCTGGTCGCCGTTGCTGACTCCCAGCCCGACCCCGATCGGCAGGTCGGTCGTCGCACGGGCCCGGGCGACCAACGGCCCGGCCAGGTCGCTCGTCGTGGTCCGGGCTCCGGTCACGCCCATCACCGCGGCGGCATAGACGAAGCCACGGCAGGCGGCGGTCGTCATGGCGATCCGCTCGTCCGTCGAGCTCGGCGCGAGGAGGAAGACCTTGTCGAGGTCGTGCTCGTCGGCGGCGGCGATCCACTCGGCGCTGTAGTCGGGGGTGATGTCGGGCGTGATCAGCCCGGCTCCACCGGCGCTGGCGAAGTCGGTGGCCCACCGCTCCACGCCGTAGCGTTCGATCGGGTTCCAGTAGGTCATCACCAGGGTCGGCACGCCGGTCGCGGCCACGGCCTCGACCACCCGCAGCACGTCGGTGGTGCGGATCCCGCCGTCGAGTGCCTGCTGGGCGGCAGCCTGGACGGTCGGGCCGTCCATCACCGGGTCGCTGTAGGGCAGGCCGATCTCGATCACGTCGCAGCCCGCGTCGACCATCGTGGTCAGGGCCTTGATCGACCCCTCGACGGTGGGGAAACCGGCCGGCAGGTAGCCGATCAGCGCCGCCCGGTCCTCCCCGCGTGCCTTCTCGAAGGCGGTGGAGGTGCTCACTGCTCTCCCCCCTCGATCGGCAGATCCGCTTCCGGGCCTTCCTCGGCGTCACCGAGACCGAACCACTCGATCGCCGTGCCCATGTCCTTGTCCCCGCGACCCGACAGGCTGATGATCACCGTCGCGTCGGGGCCCTTTTCCTCGCCGAGCCTGCGGGCGACCTCGAGGCCGCCGTGCAGCGCGTGCGCCGACTCGATGGCCGGGATGATCCCCTCGGTGCGACTGAGCAGCGCCAGCGCGTCCATTGCCTCGGCGTCGGTGACCGGGAGGTACGTCGCCCGGCCGGTCGCGGCCAGGTGCGCGTGCTGCGGGCCGACACCGGGGTAGTCGAGGCCGGCCGAGATGGAGTGCGACTCGATGGTCTGGCCGTCCTCGTCCTGCAGGACGTAGGTCCGGGCGCCGTGCAGCACGCCCGCCTCGCCGGCGTGGATGGTGGCCGCGTGCCGGCCGGTCTCGACGCCGTCGCCGCCGGGTTCGAAGCCGTAGATGGCGACGTCGTCGTCCTCGAGGAAGGCGGTGAACAGACCGATCGCGTTGGAGCCGCCGCCGACGCACGCGGCGATGGCGTCCGGCAGTGCGCCGTACTGCTCGAGGCACTGGGCCCGCGCCTCGTCGCCGATGCCGCGCGTGAAGTCGCGCACCATGCTCGGGAACGGGTGCGGTCCGGCGGCCGTGCCGAAGAGATAGGCGGTGTGGTCGACGCTGGCAACCCAGTCGCGCAGCGCCTCGTTGATCGCGTCCTTGAGCGTCGCGCTGCCGGACTCGACCGGGATGACCTTCGCGCCGAGCAGCTGCATGCGGGCGACGTTGAGCGCCTGGCGGCGGGTGTCGACGGCGCCCATGTAGACGGTGCAGTCGAGGTCGAAGTAGGCCGCGGCGGTGGCGCTGGCGACACCGTGCTGCCCGGCGCCGGTCTCGGCGATGACCCGGGTCTTGCCCATCCGCTTGGTCAGCAGCGCCTGGCCGAGCACGTTGCGGATCTTGTGGGCACCCGTGTGGTTGAGGTCCTCGCGCTTGAGCAGGACGCGGGCGCCGACCTGCTTGGAGAGGCGCTCTGCGTGGTAGAGCAGGCTCGGGGTGCCGGCGTACTCGCGGCAGATCTTCTCGAAGGACGCGACGAACTCCGGATCGGCCATGGCGGTCTGCCAGGCCTCGGTCAGCTCGTCCAGTGCGGCGACGAGGGCCTCCGGCATGAATCGGCCGCCCCACGCGTCGCCGAAGTAGCCGCGCTCGTCGGCGTCCCAGCGCTGATCGGATCCGGTCGTCGTCATGCCACTCCTGTCATCGCACGGACTGCTGCTTCGGGGTCGCCGTCCCTGACAAGTGCCTCGCCGACGAGCACCACGGAGGCGCCCTCGTCGACGAACCGCCGCACATCGTC
>JBDSPC010000442.1:0-11835 GCA_039914485.1 Nocardioides sp. | reverse complement strand
CTGACGTCGATCGCCGACATCACGCCGGTCGTGTGGTCGATGACGTAGAGCTGGCTGTCGTACTGCCCCAGCCCCAGGTCGTGGCCGTTGGCGGCGACCTTGAGCCGCACCTCGGGCTGCCCGGTGGTGGGGTTGACCTGGATGACCTCGCCGGACGGGTCGTCGGTTAGCCAGGTGACGCCGTCGGCGATGTCGACGGCCGTGCGGCTCAGGCCGTCGCCGACGAAGAGCCCGGTGATCAGCGAGGCGGCCACGACGACCACGGACAGCTCGGCCATGCCGGTCGCCTGACGACGCGAGAACCGGCGTCGCAGGCCGGCGGCGGAGAGTCGCTGCCGCCAGCTGTGTCCCGTGGTCGTGCCGTCCTGCGTCATCGAACGCCCCGTTCGTCCTCTGTGCCCTGCCCGAGCGTGGTGACCAGCTGTGCCACCACGGCGTTGCCGCCCTCGCACCACAGGCCCCGACCCGCACCGCCGAGTGGCTCGGTGGTCTTGGTCGGCACCGTGACACCGAGGACTTCCCCGTCATTCCACTCCGGCTGGAGCAGGAAACCTCGGCGCCCCTGGCGCACGGCGTCGACGAGGGCACCCACGCTGCCGCGGACCCTTGCCTGCGTGGTGTCGGTGGTGGCGAGGAGTGCGATCCGGGTCGGATTCTCGGCCACCACCCGCAGGAGGTCGTCCCTGGCGGTGCGGGAGTCCGCGTCGACTCCGGCTTCAGTGTCCCAGAGGTGCGCGTCGTCCACCATGACCAGCGACCACGAACCGGAACCTTCCGGATTGCCCGCCAGCCAGGTCGTCAGCCCCTCGAGTGTCGCCCGCGGCGAGCTCTTCCTGACGACGTACGGCGAGGCGCTGCCGCGCGCCAGCAGCGCCTCGACGGCGTCCAGCGCGGTCGTTCGCCCGGACCGCGCGCGCCCGGCGATCAGCACCGGCCCGGCCAGCAGATCGGCCTCGATCACCGACACCGCGTCGGCATCGACGGCGATCCCCACGCGGGTCCCGGTCGGAGCCGGCAGCATCGCCGCGTCGAGCCGGGTCGGCATCGACGGCACCGGGGCGTGGGCCCGCTCGACCACGGACGTCCCGAGCAGGGCGGCGATCGCCACGACGCGGTCGGCCTGGGCGGGGGTGCCGGCGCCGCCGGTGGTGGCGATCTGGACGCTGCGCTTGGCGAGCAGGCCGGCGCCCGCGGGACTGTCGGAGTCGAGCACGCCGCCCGCGACGCCGAGCATCAGGTAGTCGTCGGCGGTCGTCATCCGCAGCACGATCCGCTGCCCGAAGGCCGCCGACAGGTTGCTCGGCACGCCACCTCGTCCCGGCACCGTGGCGATCACGTGCACGCCGACTCGACGACCGTTCTGCAGCACCGCCTGCAGGTGCTCGACGTGCTCGCGCGACAGCCCGCCGGCGCTCTCCAGTGACTCCACGAGTGCGGGCAGGTTGTCGATCGCGACGTAGACCCGCGGCAGCACGATCCCGGTCCGCGCCAGGTCGGCGAGGTCGGAGCAGCCCCGGGACGCGAGGGTCTGGGTGCGCTCGCGCATCGTGCGCTTGAGCAGCCGGATCAGGCGCAGCACGCGACCGGTGTGGGCCTCCGGCACGATCGCCTCGACGGTCGGCAGCCCGGCCACGGCGGTCAGTCCACCCCCGGCGAAGTCGATGCCATAGAGGTACGGCGCCACCCCGTCTGCGCAGAACCTGTCGGCCACCGACGCCGCCAGCAGCGTGGTGCGCAGCAGCTCCGTCTTGCCGGAGCCGGAAGCGCCGTACACGAGGAGGTGACCGGAGGTGGCGAAGTCGATGGCGAGCGCGGGCTGGCGCTGGGCGGCCGGCTCGTCGATGCGGCCGATGACGACGCGGCCGGAGGAGTGGTGGGGCGCCTCGGCCGCGATGGCTGCTTCGTCGAGCAGGAGCTCGGCCGGCAGCGGCGGCAGCCACGGCTGCGGCGGGGCCGCGAGGCCGCTGCGCTCGAAGGCAGTGGTGATGGTGGCGACGCAGCGCTCGAGGTCGGTGCGCGGGTCGAGGCGCGCGGCCACCGAGTCGCGGTCGGGCTCGCGGGCGGCGGCCGTGAACGGGGCCACCTCGACGGCGGACTCGCCTCCTGCGAGCGGCTGCCGGGCGCCGGTCCAGGCGGACTGCACGAGCTCCGCGGTGCCGTGGCCGGTGCGCCGGATCCACGCGCGGCCGGGCGTCCGCCGGGAGATGTAGGCCGCGTCGGGAGCCTCGATCACGTCCTGCGAGTCGTCCTTCGAGGAGACCCGCAGGGAGATCCGCAGGTCGGAGTTGGCGCGGATGTTGCCCGTCACCACGCCCGCCGGGCGCTGGGTGGCGAGCAGCACGTGCATGCCGAGCGAGCGGCCGCGCTGGGCGATGTTGACCATGCCGTCCACGAACTCCGGCACCTCGGCGGTCAGCGCCGCGAACTCGTCGACGCAGATCAGCAGGCTGGGCGGGGCCGCGTCGGGGCGCTCGCGCTCGAGCTGGACCAGGTCCTTCACGCCGTACTCCCCGAGCAGGTGCTCGCGGGCGGCGATCTCCGCGCTCAACGACGTGAGCGCGCGGCTGACCAGCGCGGGCGTCAGGTCGGTGATGTAGCCGACGGTGTGCGGCAGGTCACCGCACTCGCGGAAGGCCGCACCGCCCTTGTAGTCGACGAGCAGGAAGTTGATCCGCGACGGCGGGTTGTTGAGCGCCAGCGAGCAGATCAGCGACTGCAGCAGCTCGCTCTTGCCCGAGCCGGTGGTGCCGGCGACGAGGCCGTGCGGGCCGTCCTCGCGCAGGTCGAGGGTGACGACGCCGTCGACGCCGGCGCCGATCTGGGCCCGCAGTCCGGTCGACTGCGCCCAGCGGTTGATCACCGCGTCGGAGTCGTCGAGGTCGGTGAAGTCGGGGCTGACGTCGGAGAGCCGGACCAGTCCCGGGATGGCGGTGCTGGCGGGGAGGACGGCCGCCTCGTCGACGTACCCCGTCATCAGGCGGGCCGTGCGCCACGCGTGGTCGAGCGAGACGCCGTCGGCGTTGTCGAGGGTGGCGACCCCTCGGCGGTCGCTGAGGTTGACGGTGCCGCCGGGGGCCGTCGTCAGGTCGATGAGCAGCGTGGTCGCGGCGGGCACCTCGTCGGGGTTGCGCCCGAGCCAGACGAGGTGCAGCTGCCGGTCGGCGGCCTGAGCCGCGACGGCCTCGACGTTGCGGCGTGTGAGCCCGGCCTCCTCGTCGACCAGGCAGATGGTGTGCGCGCGCTGCCCGTCCTCGCTGAGGAGGTGGTCGAGCAACGCACTTCCGGCCTGTACGCCGACCGCGACCGGCGCCTCGCCACCCTCACGTGTCCCGGCGTGGGGCAGCCAGCGCAGCCAGGTCTCGTGCCCACTGCGGGTGCGGCCGAGGCAGCCGGCGACCGAGAGGTCGGTGGGCGAGTGGTCGAAGGCGAGGCGTAGCAGCATGGCGCGCACCAGCGCGTCGACCTGGTCGGGCTCGCCGGTGATCGCGATCAGGGAGTGCTGGGCGAGGTCGGCGAGGACCGGCATGTCGGGCAGCCGGTCGCGCTCGGCCAGCTCGGCGACGAGCTCTCGACGGGCCTGCCGGTCGCCGCCGTCCTGGGCCTCGCCCCGCAGCAGCGCGGGCACGGTGCCGATGCCGAGGCGGGTGACGAGGAAGGCGTCGCGGTCCTCGCGGCGGGCCCACAGGTAGCGGTCGCGCGCGGCGGCCCGGGTGCGCAGGGTCTCGGCGTCGGCATGGTCGTCGTGGAAGCGGCGGCGCTGCTGCACGGCCTGGTCGTCGATGGTGGTGAGCATCGCGTCGACGTCCTCGCGCCACTCGAGCAGCTCGTCGGCGAACTCCTTCTCCGCCTGCTTCTTCTGCTGGCGCCAGCCGAACCAGCCGACCAGCGGCCACGCCAGCATGTAGACGAGCGCGTACGGCGTCTGGCTGCGCATGAACATCGCGAAGCCCATGACCACGGGCAGCGCGAACATCGCCCACGGCAGCGGGGAGGGCCGGCGCTTCTCGGGCGGCGCCGGGACGTCGAGGGTCTCCTCGGCCAGCGGGTCGCCGAAGCGCGGCGGCCGGAAGACCGACACGATCGGGTCCTCGGTCACGACCTCGCCGGCCTCGATCACGACCGTGCTGCGGCCGAGCTTGATGCTGGTGCCCCAGTCGATCTCCCGGGGAGATGTCACCGGGAGGTCGCCGACGGTGGTGCCGTTGGCCGACCCTTCGTCGTACACCGTGGGCCGCGCGCCGAGCTCGATCCGCGCGTGCTGCTGCGAGATCAGGGAGTCGGTGAAGCGCATCGTGCAGTGCGGTCCGCGACCGAGAGTGAGCGACGAGCCGCGCACGTGCAGGCGCTGGCCGCGGTCGGGGCCCTCGGTGACGTGCAGGACGGCGCGGGGCTTGCTGGTCTGGGCGGGTCGGTCGCGCCAGGCGTGCGGCGCGGTGACCACGTCGATCAGGTCGCCGGTGCGCAGACCGCACTCGGCGAGGGGGCGAGACGCCGGCCAGGGCTGGCGGCCCTCGAGCGGCACCACGTCGAGACGACGCTGGCCGGGGGCGAGGTGCCGGCCCAGTGCCTGGGCGAGGTCGGCGACCGTCGCTCCCGGCCGGGCGTGCACCTCGACGTCGACGGAGGGGAGGCCGCTCTCCGGGGCGGTCCGCACGGACAGGGTCCAGGTGGGCATCGCGGCCTCCTCCTCTCGTCGGTTGTCGTTCGGGAACTGGGCGGTGTTCAGGCGCTGACCTGCTCCTGCTCCTGCGCCTGGTTGTTGATCAGCGTCGAGAACGTCTCGAGCGCCTGCGAGACCTGGCGGAGCATGTTCATGTAGTCGTTGGTCCACACCTCGCGGGTGCGGTCGGCGTCCGGGCCGAGCCACTCGAAGCTGGTCATCACCTGGGTGTACTGCGCGCCGAACTGCTCGATCTCCTGGGCTCCGCGCGCGAAGGCCTGCGCCGCCGTGGTGCCGCCCTGGACGTCCATTCCCTTGATTGCCATCTGACTTCTCCTTCTGTGTGGTTGGTGTGCGAAGTGGTGGTGCGGGCCGCGACCGGTCAGTCGCGGAGATTGCGGCGGACGACCGTGGTCGCCTCGGCGGCGGTCAGGCGACCGTCGCGGTTGATGTCGAACTGGCTGTTGACGCGGTAGGCGTCCGAGCCCCGCTCGTAGAGCACCTCGCCCGGCGAGGCCGGGTGGCCGGCGAAGATGGTCGTGTAGACCGACTCGAGGCTGTTCAGCTGGCCGCGGTGCCGCTCGAAGTACTTCTCGACGTACGGCAACTGCTCGGCCGCCGTCATCCGGGACAGCTGCTCCTGGGTGACACCGAGGTCGGCCCGGGTGTCGCGCATGAACTGGATCAGGCCGAAGGCCGTGCTGCGCGGGTTGTCGGCGCGCGGGTTGAACCCGGACTCGTACGACATCGCGGTCAGCAGGTATTCCGGCTTGGTGCCGAGGCGCTGGGCCACGCCCTCCACGCCGCGCAGGAACTCCGGCGTGACGTGTCGGTTGCCCTGCACGTGCGCGATCTTCGTGTAGTCGAAGCCGGCCGGCGACGTGTAGCCGCTGCCGTGCTGGATCGCCAGCGGGTTGGCCTGGCGGTAGGCGTCGTAGGCCGCCTGCGTGTTGCGACCCCAGACGCCGTCCGTGCCCAAGGTGTCGAAGCCCGCAGCCGTCAGCTTCTGCTGCAGCTCGGTGACACCCTCGCCGCGACTGCCGCGACCGTTCTGGGCGCCAAGCTCGTTGATCCGCTTGTCCGTCTGGGATCCACTGCGACCGGCCAGCGCCGCCCCGCCGAGGCCGAGGGCGGCCGCGCCGCCTGCGACACCGGCGACCGCGCCGTACGAACCGGTGGTCTCGCCCGTCGTGCGGTCCGTGACCGCAGTGCCGAGCCCGGCCTCGCCGGGGTTCGCACCGCTGTCGGGGGTGCCGCCGCCGAGGCCGGCGAGATTGTCATTGCTGTACGACGACAGGCCGGTGCTCGACGCACCCGCACCCGAGTCCGGGGTGCCGCCGATCGACGAGGCGCCGAGGCCGCTGCTGCCGCTGCCGCCGCCCGTGCCACCAGCCGAACCGCCGGACGATCCGGCGCCGTCACCGATCGAGCCCGCGCCGCCGCCGATGGCGCCGCCGGTCGAGATGGTCGGGGAGCCGGCGCCGGAGCTGCCGTCCCAGGAGCCGGTCTGGCCGCCGATGGGGGAGCCCGTGAGGGCGCTCTGGGAGAGGGTGCCGACGTGGTCGTCGGTGGCCCACGATCCGCTCGCGACGTCGGTGCTGGCGGACGGCATGCTGCCCGGCGACGAGATGGATGAGCCGGTCTCGGACGTGGTGCCCGGGGCGACGGTGGCCGGGGTGAGACTGCCCTCCCAGACACCGATCGGCTGCATGGTCCGCTCGGCGCCGGGGCTGGCGTAGGAGAGGGCGGCGCCGGTGCCGCCGAGCTGGCTGCGGCTGTCGCTGACGCCGTCCTGGTCGTCGGCGTTGGACATCAGCACCTGGGCCATCAGGCCGAGCGCCTGCGAGATCCGTTGGAGCCACGGCACGACCGTGGACTCGAGGTACTCCGCATAGGCCGCGCTGGCGCCGCCGGTGAAGAACGAAGCTGCGCGCAGCGCCATGATGAGCATCCGGAGGTACTGGATGACCTGGTCGGTCTTCTCCTTGCCCTCCTGGCACTCCTGGCCGGCTTCGCGGAGTGCGTCGGTGTCTGCTCCCATGAAGCTCATCGCGGTTCCCCCTTCGTTCTCGCGTCGGTGTGGTGGTGAGACGGAAGTCAGCCATCCGGCCACGTCCCGCGTCGAGGGCGGCGGGGGTGGAAACTTCCGCCTTGTCGGGCCCGATCTCGTGCGGAAATGACGCGAGGCCGCCGGCAGTGCCGGCGGCCTCGAGGTGGTGCTTGGTGCGAATCAGGCGCTGGCCTGGTCCTGACGATCGGCGTGTACGACGAGCTGCTGGGCCTGGTCCGAGAGGGACTGCGCCGCGTTCTGGGCATTGTTCACGAACTCCGCCACGTCCTGGCCGAAGCGCGCCCCGTCCGCGCCGGGCCACATCTCGTTGATCCGCCCCGCAATGGCGCTGGCGCTGCCGATCACGTCGCCGATCTGGGCCGAGCCCTCGTTCATGTCGCGGGCGACACGGCGCCCTTCCTCGGTGTCCATCCCGAGCACCTGCTGGGTGGCCATGGTGTCCTCCTTCTGCCTGGTGGTGTGAGCGTCCTTGCGGCGGACGCTAGGCAGGCAGGCCGGATCCGGCTAGGGCGTGGGAGGCGGAACGTTCCGCTTCGCCGCGGCTCTTTCGACCCTGTCGAGGTCGTCGGCGGTCACCAGTCGGACCTCCGCCGTACGCCGCCCGACCGCGAAGCGGACGTTCTGGGCGCGCCCGGCGCCGGCCCGGAAGGGGTCGTCCTTCGCGCTGAAGGCCAGCGACGAGATGGCCCGGATGGCGTCATCGACCCGCTGCGCGCGCTCGAGGTTCCAGGCATAGCCGTGCCAGGCGAGCACGCGCTCGTAGATCTCGCGGTTGGACGCCGGCCGCGGATAGTCGTCGGTGCCGGTCAGCCACGGCTCGGCGAGGGCGAGGGCGACGTACCACTCCCGCGACAGCGCGACCAGGCCCGGCGACGGGGCGGTGGCGGTGGCGTCGAGGTCCTCGTCGATCTCGGGGCGGGTGCGCTCGGCGGGCGTGGGGGTGGAGGTGGCGACGTCGACGATGATCGAGAGGTCCTCGTAGGCGTCGCGGGCGGTCTGGCGCCCGCGCATGACGACCAGCGCGTTCTCGCCCTCGTCGAGGAGCAGCGACATGCCCTCGACCAGCGTCACGCGGCGCGCGCCGCCGGGGGCGTCGAAGAGGCTGGACACCTGCGTCTCGCCGGCGCCGTGCCAGCGCAGCCGGGCGATCTCCTCGCCGATCTCGAGCTCGCCCAGCAGTCGCGAGACGTGGGGTGCGCACCGGGGGAGCGCCAGTGCGGTGACGCGCAGTGCGTCGTCGGGATCTTCCTCGGGCACGGCGTGGTGCGGCGAGCGCCCGAACAGCAGCGTCTCCCCGGTCCCCAATGTTGCTGTCGGAAGGCCATGCCCCCGCAACGTCACCCGCAGCATGGGCTGAGTAGACCACACGGCACCGACCGGCCTCAGGCGTCCGTCAGCTCCAGGAGGTCCAGTGAGTACGCCGCCATGGCCGCGCGAGCGGCGAACAGTGCCCGGAGCTCGGGCGAGTCGGGCTCGTCGAGCATCTCGATCGGCAGCGCCGAGAGACCCGAGAAGATCAGCATGGACACGGCATGACCGCGGCGTACGACCTCGACCGGGGTCTCGTCGCCCTCGGCCCGCAACCCCGCCGCATATGCCTCGGTGATCGCGGCGTCGAGCGCCGCCAGCCCGTCGGCGCTGCGCTTGCCGAGCTGGAGGTCGCCGACCAGGAGCTGGCCGAGGTCGTGGCCATAGGGTTGGGGCCTCCAGAAGCCGTAGTCGATGAGCACGAAGCCGGGCTGCCCGTCCGCGCGCAGCAGGTTGCCCGGGGCCGCGTCGCCGTGGGCGGTCGTGTGCGGGAGGGCGCGGAACTCGGCGGCGAGCTCGTCGAGCCGGGCGACCGCAGCCCGCGCGCGGTCGCGCAGCGCGGTGCTGAACGTCGCCGCCACCGCCGGGTGCTGCCAGGGCTCGTCAGCGAGGACGAACGGGAGGACGCCGTGCGCGAGCCGGCCCTCGACGTAGGAGCCGATCGACCAGGGGAGAGGGTCGAGGTCGGCGAACTCGCGCACGGCGTCGCGACCCGACAGCCGACCGAGCAGGAACGCCGCCTCTGTGTAGGTGTCGATGTCCCAGGGATCCTCGACCGTGTCGACGGCCTCCAGCCAGATGGCCCGCGCTTCGTCGTGCAGGTCTCGTACGGCGAGGGCGCGCGGCATCCGCAGCGCCTCGGGCAACGTGTCGGCCAGGCGGGAGGAATAGAGGAGCGGCTCGGCCTGCCAGGGCACGGATGCGGCCGCCCAGTCGCGCACCGCGGGCGGGACGGACTCGAACATCGGGGAGTGCCGCCAGTTCTGGACGACCTTGACGAAGAACCGGAATTCGCGGGGCCCGGTGCCGTCCTCGGCCAGGCCTGTGACCCAGGTGCGCGACGCGGTCGTGATCGAGGGGACGTCGTAGTCGACGCGCTCGGCGCGGCTCGAGAGCAGGAAGACCCGTTCGACGCGCCACAGATCGGCGACCAGCACGGACAGCTGGTCGTCAGCGACATCGGCTGCGCCCAGAGCGGCCCGGTCCTGCATGAGGCCAAGTGTGCGTCTCCTCCGCGTGGTGCCACTAGGCCATTTCTGGGGATCGTGGCGAGTGCACATCTGTTCACTCAAGCGGTTAGGCTGCTGCCATGACCACTCGCACGGAGCCGACCCTCCTCGACGCGCTGGCGCTGCTCGCCCGCGTCGCCGATGAGCTGGTCGTGGACACGGCCCGCGACACGCACCTCGCGTGGGTGGACCGCGTGCACGGGCTGATCGACCGGCCGCTGGGTCCGTCGAGCACCATCCCCGGGCTCGGTCATCGCGTGATCGCCCGCTCGGTCTACGCGGGTGTGGGGCTCTCGCTCAAAGGTCTTGGGGCCGGCCTGGACGTGGCTGCTCGCACCGGCGCCGGCCCGACGATGGAGGCGGGGCCTCGTGGGCGGCTCGTCCGCTCGGCGGCGAACGGGCTCATCGGTGACCGGCTCGAGCGTGAGCGGCCCCGGCTGGCGATCACCATGGCGCCGCGGGTCGGGTGGCGCGACGTCGCGCTGACCTCCGGCGGGCTCGCTGCGGCGTACCCCACGGCGACGGGGCGGGTGGCCGTCTTCCTGCACGGGCTCTGCGAGAACGAGGTCTTCTGGGAGCGCGGCCGGGCGCGTCGGGGCACGTCGTACGCCGAAGAGCTGGCCGACCTCGGCTGGACGCCGGTCATGCTCCGGGTCAACAGCGGCCTGTCCGTGCGCAGCAACGGGGCGTCGCTCGCGGCGCTCCTGGAGCACCTCGTCGCCCACTGGCCGACCGGGGTGAGCGAGGTGGCGCTGATCGGGCACTCGATGGGCGGGCTGGTGATCCGGGCGGCGACCGCCGTGCAGGGCGAGTGGACCTGGCGCTCACACGTCACCAATGTGGTCACCCTCGGCACCCCGCACCTCGGTGCGCCGCTCGCGCGCGGGGTCAAGCAGGGGAGCGGGCTGCTCGGTCGGCTGCCCGAGGTGGCCGGCTTCGGGCGCATCCTCGACCAGCGCTCAGTCGGGGTCGACGACCTGATCGAGGGGCTCGACGAGGACTTCGCACCGCTGCCGCACGCGCGCTACCGCCTCGTCTCCGCGACGTTGGCGACCTCCCCGCGACACCCGGTCAGTGCGTTCTTCGGCGACATGCTGGTGCGGCAGGCTTCGGCGTACGGACGGGACCGCCGCGGGCGCGACCTGTTCCCCGACAGCGAGGTGCTGCACCTGCGCGGTCACCACTTCGACCTGCTGAACGACGAGCGGGTCGCGGCGGCGCTGACCCGATGGCTCCACTGAAGACCCCCACTCGCCCGTGAAGGGCGCGCTGTGCGCTCTGGGCGAACAGCGGTGCATAACGCGTGGAACTGTCGGTGCTTCGGGCTAATGTCGCTCGCGTGAACCAGAACTCCAGCCCAGCACTCTCGCCCGAGATGAATGGCGGCATCGGGACCGCCGGTCTCGACGACCACATCTACCAGCGGTTGCTCCGTGAGCGGATCATCTTCCTCGGCTCCGAGGTCCGCGACCAGAACGCCAACGCGATCTGCGCCCAGCTGCTGTTGCTCTCGGCCGAGGACCCCGAGGCCGACATCTTCTTGCACATCAACAGCCCCGGCGGCTCCGTCGACGCCGGCATGGCGATCTACGACACCATGAACTACATCCCCAACGACGTGGCCACGGTCGGCATGGGCCTGGCCGCCTCGATGGGCCAGTTCCTGCTCTGCGCCGGCACCAAGGGCAAGCGCTACGCCCTGCCGCACGCGCGGATCATGATGCACCAGCCCTCCTCGGGCATGGGTGGCTCCGCCTCCGACATCAAGATCCAGGCGCAGCAGTCGCTGCACATCAAGAAGGTGCTGCTCGACCTGATCGCCGAGCACACCGGCCAGTCGGTCGACCAGGTCGTCGCCGACGCCGACCGCGACCGCTGGTTCACCGCTCCCCAGGCGGTGGAATACGGCCTCGTCGACAAGGTCGTCACCAACGCCCGCGAAGCTGCCGACGAGGGCCGCCCCGCGCGGCAGAAGGACTGACCCCGATGAACTACTACATTCCCCAGTGGGAAGAGCGCACGTCCTACGGCGTTCGACGCATCGACCCCTACGCCAAGCTCTTCGAGGACCGCATCATCTTCCTCGGCACCCCGATCAGCGACGACGTCGCCAACGCGGTGATGGCCCAGCTGCTGTGCCTCGAGTCGATGAACCCCGACCAGGACATCAGCATCTACATCAACAGCCCCGGCGGCTCGTTCACCGCGCTGACGGCCATCTACGACACGATGCGCTTCATCAAGCCCGACGTGCAGACCGTGTGCCTGGGCCAGGCTGCCTCGGCCGCCGCCATCCTGCTCGCGGCCGGCACCCCGGGCAAGCGCCTGGCGCTGCCCAACAGCCGGATCCTGATCCACCAGCCCTACACCGAGGGCACGTTCGGCCAGACCTCCGACATCGAGATCCAGGCCAACGAGATCCTGCGGATGCGCGAGCTGCTGGAGAAGATGATCTCCGATCACAGCGGCAAGGACATCGAGCAGGTCAGCCGCGACATCGAGCGCGACAAGATCCTCACCGCCGAGGCGGCGGTCGAATACGGGCTCATCGATGCCGTGCTCGAGTC
>JBDSPC010000437.1:0-11616 GCA_039914485.1 Nocardioides sp. | reverse complement strand
AAGATGCCCGCCACGGCCTCCCACGCGTCCGCGACCTCATCGAGCGGGATCCACACACCGAGCTTGTGGGCCAGCATCGGGTTGGTGGACAGGCCGCCGCCGACCCACAGGTCGAAGCCCGGTCCGTGCTCGGGGTGGACGGTGCCGACGAACGACACATCGTTGACCTCGGGCGCGACGTCGTGGCTCGGGTGGCCGGTGAGCGCGGTCTTGAACTTGCGCGGCAGGTTGGAGAACTCCGGGTTGTTCAGCGCCCGGCGCTTGATCTCGGCCAGCGCGTCGGAGCCGTCGATGATCTCGTCCTTGGCGATGCCGGCGACCGGCGAGCCGAGGAACGGGCGCGGGCCGTCGCCGCACGCCTCGAGCGTGGTCAGGCCGGCCGACTCGAGGCGCTCCCAGATCGCGGGCACGCTCTCGATCTCGATCCAGTGGAACTGGATGTTGTTGCGGTCGGTGATGTCCGCGGTGTTGCGGGCGTACGCGGTCGAGGACTCACCGAGGGCACGCAGGGCGTCCGCATCGAGGATCTGCCCGTCGGTGCGCACGCGCATCATGAAGAAGCGGTCGTCGAGCTCTTCTTCTTCCAGCTGGGCGGTCTTGCCGCCGTCGAAGCCGGGAGCGCGCTGCGTGTAGAGGCCCATCCAGCGGAAGCGACCGCGCAGGTCGGCCGGGTCGATCGAGTCGAAGCCGCGCTTGGAGTAGGTGTGGAGGATCCGGTTGAGGACGTTGAGCGGGTCGTCGTCCTTCTTGGACTGCTCGTTCTTGTTCAACGGCTCGGTGTAGCCGAGCGCCCACTGACCCTCCGCGCGCTTGGGGCGTGGGATCTCGGTGTGCTGGGCACGCTCTGGCTTGAATCGCAGATCAGGCATGAAGGGGGTGATCCTGTTCGCTGAGGGCCGCGCGCGACGGTGAGCGCGGAAGTGCGGGTGACTGGCGGCGAATCAGCGATGCCAACACATCGAGCTGCGGGTGCGCCCGAAGTCCACGTGGCGTCGAACCACGAGGAACTTGGACGTCGCAGCAAGAGTCATGTCAAGCAGTCTCAACGCTCGGACACCCTCCCGACAAGGCGAAATCTCATGATGAGAGATCGCGCGCCACATATTGAGATGCAAGGGTGATGTTCCTGCGGGATTCACCCGGGTCGTGCGGCGCACGTCACACCGGAGTCAGCGGCGCAGGCGCACCAGGACGCGATCAGCCAGTCCACCGCCGGTCGCGCGGACGGGCACGGTCCAGTTCGTCGAGGTCGTACGCAGCAGCGTCACCCGGACCAGGACCCGCAGGCTGTTCCCGGGCGCGACGACCGGGGTCCGCCAGCCGCGGGCGACGGCGCGAGTCCGCTCCACGCCGCCGGACCGGTAACGGAGCGCGACGGCACCGCGGCCGCGCATGACCGCACCGTGGAGCCGGAACCTGCTCGACTCCGTCCCGGTGTTGGTGAGCCGGATCCGGAAGACGCCCTCGCCGCGGCGCAGCCGCAGGATCGCCGTCTGAGGCGTCGGCGACAGCTCGCCGGCGCCCACCCAGGAGCTCGGAGCCGTCCGCACCGCCACGTCGGGTCGAGGGGCGGCGACCGGCAGCGGCGCCGCGGGCGGTGGGGTGGTCGCGGGCACCGGACCCGGTGTGACCGTGTAGGAGCGGGTGACCGTCGTCCGACGCCCGGAGCCGTCGCGCGCGCTGACTTCCCACGTGTGGGTGCCCGCGACCGTGGTGTCGAGGCGTTGCCCGGTGGGTCCGTCGCACGTCTGCAGCGTCGAGCCGCCGCGGTCCGAGCACGAGAACGCCACCGGGACGTCCGTTCCCTGGGCGACAGTGGCGCCGTCCGCCGGGCCGTCGAGGGTGACTTCCGGGTCGAAGCCGTCGCGCACCGGCACCAACGCCGAGCGGTAGCTGAAGTACGCCGACGGCCGCGCGCCCACCTCGGTCCAGCGCTCGTCGGACAACGTCCACAGCGTCGCGCCGGTCGAATCCGTCTCGGAGGAGATCGCGTGGTGATCCGCGGACCACCCGATCAGCACGTTGCCGTTGCCCAGGCGGGCGGCCGAGCCCATGAACCAGGCGAAGCGATCGGCCGGCCCGTAGGTGCGGACGACCGTAGCGGCCGTTCCCGACAGTGAGAACTCGACGACGCGCGTCGTCGGACGGGCGACCGGCGGCCCGGCGGGGTCGGTCGGATCGACGCAGAGGTTGCCGAAGAACGGCGTCGAGCCGTTGTCGAAGACCAGCACGTTGCCGTTGGGGAGCAGGGAGGCCGAGTGCTGGGCACACGGTCCGCCGTCGCCATCCGCGAAGCTGAACGTGCTGTCCCGTCCGCCGAGCTTCCAGATGACGTCGCGCGGCTGGTGTCCGTCGTGGGCGCGGCTGGCGATCAGGAAGACCGAGCTCAGGTGCCGGAAGGACGCCAGCACGTCGCCGTTGGGCTGGATGTCGATGGAGTTGACGTGGCTGTAGTCCAGGTTGTTCGGCTCGCCCGGGTTGTCCGGGTTGTCCGGCACGAGGGTCTCCGACGCGTACGGCGCGCTCGACCACCGGAAGTCGACGGTGCCGTCCGGCGTGACGTGCTGGATGACGGAGTCCACGAGGCCGCTGACGGCGTTGGGCTCGTAGGCCAGCATCCAGCGTGAACCGTCGGCCTCCAGGACCGAGTCGTGGCTGTCGGTGTGCACCAGGCCCGTCGTCTCGATCCGGCGGACCTCCTGGAACTGGTCGTCGAGCACGACCAGCGCCGAGCCGGTCCGGCCGGGCGTCGTGGTCGGACGATGGATGGTGAGCTCGCCGCTGCGCGCCACCTTGAAGTCGATCTCGCGCTGGGAGTGCTCGCGCACGTAGGCGGGGACGCCGTGCCGGTCGAGGATCGTCTGGAAGCGCGGAGAGGGCGGAGTGTCGAAGCGGTCGAGGGTGACCGCGATGTTGCCCGGCTGCAGCGCGGCGCCGGTCGCGGTCGTCGACAGCCGGGGGAAGGACGCGGGCAGGACGTAGAGCGCGTAGGCGCGGCTCTCGGTCCCGTCGCTGGTGAAGACCGAGATCTCGTCGCCGGGCCGGGCATCGGTGAAGGTGGCCGACCCGTCGGGGTCGGGCACGCCGTTGAACCGCACGGACTCCGCGTCCGAGACGGTCACGCTCACGCTTCCGTCGGGCGCGGGGTGGACGGCGTAGCGCGAGATCGCAGGGTCGAAGGCCGGGTAGAACCAGGACGCGCCCGCCACGGAGAGGGAGGGCGAGACTGCGGCGCGTGCAGCCTGCGGCGTACCCACGCCCACGGCGACGGGGGTGAGGAGGGCGGCACCGATGCATGCAGCACCCAGCAGGCCCCTGGATCGTTCGCGCACTCGACACGTCCCTTCGGTCTCGCGGAGGTTACCTGCTCTGGACGTCGTGCGTGGCCGATGATCGCTGCCTCTAGGCTTGGACGCATGACGGATCCCTCGCTGTCCCAGCTCACCTCCGGCGCCTACGAGCAGGCCCTCAAGGTCATCGAGTCGGTCGAGCCGCGGATCGCGGCCGCCACTCGCCAGGAGCTGGCCGACCAGCGAGGTTCGCTCAAGCTGATCGCCTCGGAGAACTACGCGTCGCCGGCCGTGCTGCTGACGATGGGCACCTGGTTCAGCGACAAGTACGCCGAGGGCACGGTCGGGCACCGCTTCTACGCCGCCTGCCAGAACGTCGACACCGTCGAGTCGCTGGCCGCCGAGCACGCGCGTGAGCTGTTCGGGGCGCCGTACGCCTATGTGCAGCCGCACTCGGGCATCGACGCCAACCTCGTCGCCTTCTGGTCCATCCTGGCCAACCGCATCGAGACGCCCGCCCTCAAGCGCCTCGGCGCCAAGAACGTCAACGAGCTCACCGAGGCCGACTGGGAGTCGCTGCGCCACGAGTTCGGCAACCAGCGCCTGCTGGGCATGTCGCTCGACTCGGGCGGCCACCTGACCCACGGCTTCCGTCCCAACATCAGCGGCAAGATGTTCCACCAGCAGCAGTACGGCACCGACCCCGAGACCGGCCTGCTCGACTACGACGTCGTGCGGGCCAAGGCCAAGGAGTTCAAGCCGCTCGTGCTGGTCGCCGGCTACTCGGCCTACCCGCGTCGCGTGGACTTCGCCAAGATGCGCGAGATCGCCGACGAGGTCGGCGCCGTGCTGATGGTCGACATGGCGCACTTCGCCGGGCTCGTCGCCGGCAAGGTGTTCACGGGCGACGAGAACCCGGTGCCCTTCGCGCACGTCACCACGACCACGACCCACAAGTCCCTGCGCGGCCCGCGCGGCGGCATGGTGCTGGCGCAGGAGGAGTTCGCGGCCGACGTCGACCGCGGCTGCCCGATGGTGCTCGGTGGCCCGCTGTCGCACGTGATGGCGGCCAAGGCCGTCGCGCTGGCCGAGGCCCGCCAGCCCGAGTTCCAGACCTACGCCCAGAACATCGCGGACAACGCGAAGTCGCTCGCCGAGGGCTTCCTGACGCGTGACGCCTCGCTCGTCACCGGCGGCACCGACAACCACATCGTGCTCCTGGACGTCGCGAAGTACGGCCTCACCGGTCGCCAGGCCGAGTCGGCGCTGCTCGACTCCGGCGTGGTGACCAACCGCAACTCGGTCCCCAACGACCCCAACGGCGCCTGGTACACCACCGGCATCCGCCTCGGCACCCCCGCGCTCACGACTCGCGGCTTCGGCCACGACGAGTTCGACCGGGTCGCCGAGCTGATCGTCGAGGTGCTCTCGAACACCCAGCCGGGCACCACCAAGGCGGGCGACCCGAGTAAGGCGTCCTACGTCCTGGCCGACGGGGTCGCGGAGCGCGTGCAGGCCGGTGCCGACGAGCTGCTCGAGAAGCACCCGCTCTACCCCGGTCTCGAGCTGACCTGACCTGACCTACCGGGTGGTGACCAGGCAGTCCGCCAGAGCGGGCCGCCGGTCGTCGCCCACGGTCGCGTCGACGACGATCCGGTCGCCGTCCTGCCAGGCGTCGACGTGGATCGTCTCGCCCGGGAAGACCACGCCGGCGAAGCGTGCCTCGAATGCGGCGACGCGGTGGCTGTCGCCGTCGAGCAGCAGGTCGGTGACCTCGCGCAGCACGATCCCGTAGGTGCACAGCCCGTGCAGGATCGGCGCCGGGAACCCGGCCTTTGTCGCGAACTCCGGGTCGACGTGCAGCGGGTTGCGGTCGCCGCAGAGTCGATAGAGCAGGGCCTGCTGCGCAGTCACGTCGTACGCCGCACTCCCGTCCGGCGCCCGGTCGGGGACCGGCACCGCGGCGGACGAGCCGCGGGACCCGCCGAAGCCGCCCTCACCGCGGGCGAAGATCGACGAGCGCACCGTCCACAGCTCCTCGCCCGACGCCGAACGCGCGACGCCCTCCTGCCAGATGACGGCGGCCTTGCCCTTGTCCCAGACGTCCGAGATCCGGGTGGACAGGGTCGCGGTGCCCGAGGTCGGGATCGGTCCGGTGACGGAGATCGACTGGGCGCCGTGCACGACCTGCGCGAGGTCGAGCTCGCAGCCGGGCAGGTCCAGCGGCGGGGGAGCCGTCTCGCGGAAGGACGGCGCCACGATGCCGAAGCTCGGGAGCACCTGCAGGTCGTGGGTCTCCAGCGCGTGCCGCAGGTCCGTCGCGCCGACGGCAAGTGCGTAGAGCTGGACGTCCGGCTCGGACCACGAGAACGTGCGGTCCGGGAGGTGGGCGCCGATGGCGACGGCGGGATCGATGGGCATCAGGCGGTTCCTCTCGCGATGTCTTCCGCGGCCAGGTAGCCGAACACCAGGGCTGGCCCGATGGTCGCACCCGGGCCGGCATAGGTGTGGCCCATCACCGCTGCGGACACGTTGCCCGCGGCGTACAGGCCCTCGATCGCGGTGCCGTCGGGACGCAGCACCCGCGCGCGCTCGTCGGTGACCAGCCCGCCCTTGGTGCCGAGGTCGCCGGGTACGATCCTGACCGCGTAGAAGGGGCCCTCGTCGATGGCGTGCAGCGACGGGTTCGGCTTCACCCGCGGGTCGGAGTAGTACTTGTCGTAGGCGCTCTCGCCGCGGTGGAAGTCCTCGTCGACGCCGGTCGTGGCGAAGCCGTTGAAGCGGGCCACGGTCTCCTCGAGGGCAACGGGCGGGACCTCGATCTCGGCGGCGAGCTCGGCGAGCGTCGCGCCACGTCGGATGGTGCCGAACTTGTACCAGCGCCCCGGGAACGGCGTGCGCGGCGTGAGCCCGGCGAAGAGGTAGCGGTTGCGGTAGCGCTGGTCGATCACCATCCACGCGGGTACGGCGCTGGGCCCCGTCGCATGGGCGGCGTAGATCTCCTTGGTGGCCTCGACGTAGGGCAGCGCCTCGTTCATGAACCGCTGGCCGCCGGCGTTCACGATGATCGAGCCGGGCAGGTTGCGCTCGGCCAGGCAGAACCACGGCCCGCTCGGCAGCGGGATGGTCGGACCCCACCACGCGTCGTCCATCAGGTCGGTGTCGGCACCGATGGCGATGCCGGCCTCGTGCCCACCGCCGGTGTTGCTGGCGGCGCCGGTCGTCCAGGCCGCGTCGGTGGGCTGCGGCAGGAACTTCTCGCGCAGCTCCTGGTTGCTCTCGAAGCCGCCGGATCCCAGGATCACGCCGCGGGTCGCGAGGATCGTCGAGCGGACCCCGCCGCGCTCCACCTCGACACCCACGACCCGGCCGTCCTCGGTCACGAGTCCGACGAGCGGAGTGCCGTAGAGGACGTCGACACGGTGGTCGACCAGGCCCTGGCGCAGGCCGATCACGATGGCGTTGCCCATGGCATACATCCGCTGCCGGCACAGCCCGCTGATGATCCGCTTCACCAGCACCTTCACCATCGTGACCGGGCCGCGCAGCGTGCGCAGGCCCAGGCTGATCTTCCGGAAGTCGGCCTGCGTGACGATCATGTTCGCGGGCGCCTTGGTGTAGGGCTTCGTCAGGCGGCCCAGCTCGTCGCCGAGGAACGACGCGTCCATCGGCACCGGCTCCACGCTGCGACCGCGCACGCGACCGCCCGGCTGCTCGGGCAGGTAGTCGGCGTACTCCGGCACCCACGCGAAGCGCGTCGGCGTCTGCTCGCGCAGGAAGTCCAGCACCTCGGGGCCGCGGTCGAGGAAGGTGTCGCGCCTGATCTTCGGCACGGTGTCGCCGACGATCGAGTCGAGATAGAGCTTGGCGGCGTCGAGGTCGCCGGGCTCGACCTGACCGGCGTCGCGCAAGGCGTAGTTGCCCGGGATCCAGACCCCGCCGCCGGAACGGGCCGTCGACCCACCGAACGTCTCGCTGCTCTCGACCACGATCGTGCGCAGGCCGTGCTTCGCCGCAGCGGCCAGCGCGGCAGCCATTCCGGCCCCGCCGGCGCCCACCACGACGACGTCGACCTGCTCGGGGAGAGGGGTGCTCATGGCGCAAAACTGTAACAGGTTCTAGTATGGCGACATGACGACGCCATCACCTGTTCTCGACGCGATTCGGGACCTGCTGCCCGGCTTCCGTGACCGTGCTGATGAGGCCGAGCGCCTCCGGCAGGTGCCCGAGCAGTCGGTCAAGGAGCTCGAGGAGACCGGCTTCTTCCGGATGCTGCAGCCCGCGCGCTTCGACGGCCTCGAGTCCGACCCGGTCGACTTCTTCACCGCGGTCAGGCTGATCGCCTCGGCCGACGGGTCCACCGGTTGGATCTGCAGCGTGCTCGGGGTGCACCCCTGGCAGGTGGCGCTGTTCGCCGACCAGGCCCAGCAGGCGGTGTGGGGTTCGGACACTTCGACCCGGTTGTCGTCGTCGTACGCTCCGACCGGCAAGGCCGTGCTCGCCGACGGCGGCTACACGCTCAGCGGCAAGTGGTCGTTCTCGTCGGGCTCGGCCCACGCGCAGTGGGTACTGCTCGGCGGGCTGGTCTTCAACGAGGACGGCAATGTGGTCGACTTCAAGACCTTCATGATCCCGCGCAAGGACTACGAGATCCTCGACGTCTGGAACGTCGTCGGCCTGCGCGGCACAGGTTCCAATGACATCGCGGTCGCCGACGTCTTCGTGCCCGAGGCCTTCACCTTGTCGATGAGCGACACCGGTCGCTGCTTCGGCCCGGGCCAAGAACAAAATCGTGCAGATCTCTACAAGCTGCCCTTCCACTCGCTCTTCACCAGCACGATCACGAGTCCGATCGTCGGGATGGCGTCGGGTGCCTATGCCGAGCACGTCGAGATGCAGCAGCAGCGCGTGCGCGCGGCCTACCTCGACGAGTTGGCGTCCTCCGACCCGTTCGCGGCCGTCCGGATCGCCCGCGCGGGCAGCGAGATCGACGCGGCCTGGGCGCTGCTGATGGCGAACATCCGCGAGGAGCAGGCGCACGTCGCCAGGGGCGAGAAGATCCCGCTCAACCTCCGGCTCAAGGTGCGTCGCGACCAGGTGCTCGGCACGCAGCGCGCCATCGACGCGATCGACGCACTGTTCGAGGCGTCCGGCGGCCGCGCGCTGGCCGAGGGCACCTACCTCCAGCGGGCCTGGCGCGACGCGCACGCCGGTCGCGTGCACGCAGCCAACGATCCCGAGCGCGCGCTGAAGATGTTCGGCGAGCTCGAGTTCGGCCACAAGATCGACCCGGGGATGTACTGACCGTGACCATCAAGGACGACCTGCTGCGAACCGTCGAGGTCAAGGGCACGGAGATCGCCTATTACGAGAGCGGTGACGGGTTCCCGCTCGTCATGTTGCACGGCGGCGGTCCGGGTGCGTCCGCGTGGTCCAACTTCGGGTCCGCGCTGCCCGGCTTCGCCGAGAGCTTCCGCACGATCCTGATCGACCAGCCCGGCTTCGGCGCCTCCGGCAAGCCCGAGGTCGTCGGCAACTACTACCGCCACGCGGCCGATCACGTCATCGGCGTGCTCAACCACCTCGGCATCGACCGGTTCCACGTGCTCGGCAACAGCCTGGGCGGCGGTACGGCGATGAGGCTGGCCCTCGAGCACCCCAAGAGCGTCGCCCGGCTGGTGCTGATGGGACCGGGCGGGCTCTCGCTCAACCTGTTCCACGCCGACCCCACCGAGGGTGTGCAGCGGTTGATGGACTTCGGCGCCGACCCGACCCGCGAGAAGCTGCGCGCCTTCATCAGCACGATGGTGGTCAACCAGGACCTCGTCACCGACGAGCTCGTCGAGGAACGGTTCGCCGACGCCACTGCGCCCGGCGCGCGCGAGGCCATGCGTTCGATGGGCATGTCGTTCTGGAATCCCGAGACCTTCGAGGACGGGATGCTCTGGCGCGAGGCCCACCGGCTGCGCCAGCCCACGCTGCTCACCTGGGGCCGCGAGGACCGGGTCAACCCGCTCGACGGCGCGCTGGTCGCGCTGAAGCTGATCCCGAAGGCGCAGCTCCACGTCTTCGGGAACTGCGGCCACTGGGCGCAGATCGAGGCCGCGGACGAGTTCCGCGAGATTGCCGTGAACTTCCTGAACCGCCATGTCGAGAGGGGTGCGAAATGATCGACATCCGCTCCATGGGCTACGTCCGCGTCGCCTCCACCGACCTCGACGCGTGGCGCTCCTTCGCCGAGAAGGTGCTCGGACTCGCCGTCGGGCGCGGCCCGACCGAAGGCAACCTCTACTACCGCATCGACGAGGTCTCGGCCCGGCTCATCGTCTTCCCGAGCGACGTCGACGAGCTGTCGGCGACCGGGTGGGAGCTGGCCGACCACGACGCCCTCCAGCAGGCGCGCGAGCACCTCCAGAAGGCCGGTGTCGACTTCGACGAGGGCACCGCCGACGAGCTGGCCGAGCGCCGGGTCCAGGAGCTGATCCGCTTCCGCGACCCCTTCGACAACGTCTTCGAGCTCTTCCACGGCATCACCTACGAATCACGGCCAGTCGTCACGCCGTACGCCGCAAAGTTCGTCACCGGCGACCAGGGCATGGGCCACATCGTGGTCCCGGTCAGCGACGACGTCGAGGCCCTGGGGTTCTACCGCGACGTGCTCGGCTTCCGGCTGCGCGACTCGATGTCGATGCCGGGGGAGTTCGTCGGCAAGGAGCCCGGCACCAAGGTGTGGCTGCGGTTCCTCGGGATCAACCCGCGGCACCACTCGCTGGCGTTCTTGCCGATGCCCAACGCGTCGAAGTGCGTCCACATCATGCTCGAGGTCGACAAGCTCGACGACGTGGGCCGTGCGCTGGAGCGCGTGCGCAAGCACCAGGCGCCGCTCTCGGCCACGCTCGGTCGGCACATGAACGACGAGATGGTCTCGTTCTACGTGAAGAGCCCGGCCGGTTTCGACGTCGAGTTCGGCACCGAGGGCCTGCAGGTCGACGACAAGCGCTGGGTGGCCCGGGAGAGCACGGCCGTCTCCTACTGGGGTCACCAGTTCGGGGGCTGAGCGCCATGGGCGAGACTGTCCGGATGAGCGAACTGCCCGAAGGAATGGCCGAGGACGCGCGCGCGTCCTGGCCCTCGCGTGAGCTGATCGACTCCTTCCTCGGCAGTTTCCCGCACGACTTCGAGTGGCGTCCGGGCGAGACGATCGAGGTCGACGGCGAGGAGGCGCAGGCCCAGGCTCGGCTGTTCCGCGACGTCCTGGGCCGCTACGCCTCCGGTGTCACCGTCGTCACCACGATGGCGGCCGGCCAGCCGACCGGGATGACCTGCCAGTCGTTCACCAGTGTCTCGCTCGACCCGCCGCTCGTCGCCTTCCTGCCGACGAAGCAGTCGCGGGCCTTCGCCGCGATCCAGCGAGCC
This sequence comes from Nocardioides sp., assembly GCA_039914485.1. Lineage (GTDB taxonomy): Bacteria > Actinomycetota > Actinomycetes > Propionibacteriales > Nocardioidaceae > Nocardioides. Next base: position 910 of record JBDSPC010000437.1, on the reverse strand, counting down.
GGCACCTTCTGCGTCAACTTCCTCAGCGACGGGCAGGCCGACCTGTCCAACCAGTTCGCGTCGAGCGGCGACGACAAGTTCGCCGGCGTCTCGTGGTCTCCCACTGCCGGCACGGGGTCGCCGTTGCTCGCCGGGATCGTCGGTCACGTCGACTGCACCCTGCATGCCGTGCACGAGGCGGGCGACCACTTCCTGGTGATCGGCAAGGTCGTCGACCTCGCCGTCGGCGACGCGGACGACCCGCTGCTCTACTACCGCGGCGGCTACCGCGCCGCCACCTGAAGTTTCACCCGTTCGGTGATGTCGTAGGCGGCCCGTCGGGCCTAGGTTGTGTGCACCACTCGTCATCTCGAAGGGAACACCCACCCATGCGTCCCACGCGTCTTGCCCGCACGGCTGCCGTCACCAGCATCCTTGCCCTCTCGCCGCTCGCCCTCGCCGTCACCCCGGTCTTCGCTGCCATCCCGGCCGGCGACGCCTCCCACGGAATCTGCGCCGACGCCTCCTCCGGCGCCCGGGTCGCCAAGGGCGCCACCGCCAAGGAGCCCGCGCTCTACTCCCCGAACGACGCCAAGAAGTACGGCACGATCCCCAACCTGCCGACGCTGCCTTTGGGATCGGTGCACATCGAGACCGTCTTCCACGTCATCACGGCCGCCGACCCGACATCGGCACAGCAGACCCGGCTGCAGACGATGGTCGACGACCAGATGGACGTGCTGAATGCGGCGTACGCAGGCGAGACCAGCGCGATCGCTGCCGACACCCCGTTCCGCTTCGACCTGACCGACACCAACTTCGTCACCAGCGCCGCGTGGGCCAACGTCGCACCGGGCAAGGTCGAGAAGGACATGAAGACCGCCCTGCACGTCGGTGACTCCGAGACGCTCAACGTCTACGCCGCCGACAT
>JBDSPC010000413.1:0-4134 GCA_039914485.1 Nocardioides sp. | reverse complement strand
TCACCAGCTCCTCCAGCGTCGCCCACCAGCTCAAGACGCTCGAGGAGAAGGGCTTCCTGCGACGCGACCCCAACCGACCGCGTGCGTTGGAGGTCTTCCTGCCCGAGGTGATGGCGGCACGTCGCTCCATCTCGAGCGCCGACGAGTCGACGTACGACGAGACGGACATCGGCAACACCGCTCCCCCTGCGACCTACGTCCCCATGGTCGGCCGGATCGCCGCCGGTGGGCCGATCCTGGCCGAGGAGCGGATCGAGGAGGTCTTCCCGCTGCCCAAGTCGCTGGTCGGCGACGGCACGCTCTTCATGCTCGAGGTCTCCGGTGACTCGATGATCGATGCGGCCATCTGCAGCGGCGACTACGTCGTGATCCGCCAGGAGCAGACCGCCGAGAACGGCGACATCGTCGCGGCGCTGATCGACGGCGAGGCGACGGTCAAGACGTTCCAGCGCAAGAACGGCCAGGTCTGGTTGATGCCGCACAACGTCAACTACGACCCGATCGACGGCACCAACGCCACGATCCTGGGCAAGGTGACCGCGGTTCTTCGCCGCATGTGACGCGGTCAGGGGCGCAGGCATTGACCCAATTGCGGGCATGCGGCTGGTCGACCGGGAAGTGCACGCTCAAAGGACGACCCTGATCGACACCGGCGGGCGATCCCCGGGGTTCCCTGGCGGGTTCCCCGGGGTCAACCGGGGACAAGCCCGATGCCGGTCAGCCGCCATCCGGGCTTGTCTTGGAACCATGACGATCCTCGCTCCGCGACCCACCACATCCGACACTGCTGCGGCGGTGGTGCGGCGGCATTGGCGCGGCGTGCGCGAGTTGGGCTTCATCGCCTTGATGTACGTCGCCTATGCAGCCTCGCGAGTGTTCGCGGACGACTCCTTGGCCCCCGCTCGTGATCGCGCCATGCGGATCCTCTCCCTCGAGGACAACGTCTTCCTCGACGTCGAGCGTGACGTGGTCTCGTGGTTCGTCACCCACGACGTGGCCGGCCGGCTGGCGGCGTACTACTACGCGAGCGCGCACTACCTCGTCACCGCCGTGGTGCTCCTGTGGCTCTATCGTCGACGCGCTTCCCTGTATCCGCACGCGCGGCAGGTTCTCATCGGCAGCACGCTTGTCGCGCTGGTCGGCTACCTGCTGATGCCGACGGCGCCGCCGCGTCTGGTGGGCTATCCCGACCTGATGGCCCTGCACGCCGACAGCGGCTGGTGGGGCGAGGCGGCGTCCGCGCCCCAGGGCATGGGCTGGCTGACCAACCAGCTGGCGGCGTTCCCGAGCATGCATGCCGGCTGGGCACTCTGGGTCGCGCTCGCGGTCACGGCAGCCACCACCAGCCGAACGATCAGAACTGCCGCCTGGGCGCACGCCCTCATCACCTCGGTGGTGGTCGTCGGCACCGGCAACCACTGGCTGCTCGACGTGCTCGCCGGGTGGGGCATCGTGTTCCTGGCCTGGCGAACGGTCAGTCCAACTGCGGATGAACAGACGGTGCTCACACCCCGAGAGCGTGATCTTGTGGCAGGTGGGTCGTTGTCCGGGGCATGACCAACCTTCATCGACGTACCGTCCTCGCCACCAGCGCCGGGGTGGGTCTCGCCGCCGCCGGCACTGCCAGCTTCCAGGCGGCCGCGGCCCCGACGTCCGGCCTCTTCCAGCACGGTGTGGCCTCGGGTGACCCGATGTCTGGGCGGGTCGTGCTCTGGACCCGGGTCACGCCGATCCCCGCGGCGACCCCGGGGTCGGGCGTCGGTCCCGAGACCAAGGTGCGATGGGAGGTCTCGCGCGACGAGCGCTTCCGCAAGACCGTTCGGTCCGGCACCTTCACCACCAACGCCGCGCGCGACCACACGGTCAAGGTTGATGCGACCGGGCTGGCCCCGGAGACGTGGTACTTCTACCGGTTCACCGTCGGTTCCGCGACCAGCCCCGTCGGACGCACCCGCACTGCCCCCGACGAAGCCTCGAGCCCGGACCACCTGCGCCTGGGCGTCGTCAGCTGCGCCAACCTCCAGGCAGGTTGGTTCAGCGCCTACCGGCACCTGGCCGCCCGCGACGACCTGCAAGCGATTCTCCACCTCGGCGACTACGTCTACGAGTACGCGCCCGGACAGTACGGCTACGGCCGGTCCAACGTGGACGTCCGCCCGCATGATCCCGCCAGCGAGATGGTCCAGCTGAGCGACTACCGGCGTCGCCACGCGCAGTACAAACAAGACCCAGACCTCCAGGCGCTGCACGCCCGGTACCCGTTCATCGTCACCTGGGACGATCACGAGGTCAGCAACGACGCATGGCGAGACGGTGCGGAGAACCACCAGCCCGAGGAGGGTGACTACCTCGCCCGCCGAGCCAGGTCGCACCGCGCCTACGACGAGTGGATGCCGGTGCGCATGAACGACACCGCCGAGCTCGGGGACGGGACACGGTTGTTCCGGCGGCTCACCTTCGGGACGCTCGCCGAGATCAGCATGCTCGACCTGCGGACCTATCGCGACCAGCAGGTGGCGACACCGGTGGTCGACCCCACCGTCGACGACCCGGAGCGCACGATCACCGGCCGCGAGCAGCTCGACTGGCTCAAGACCTCCCTCACCGCACCGGCGCAGTGGAAGCTGGTCGGCAATCCGGTGATGATCGCGCCCGTCACCTTCGCGCAGGTGCCGAAGGACCTCGTCGGCCCAGTGAACGACGTGACCGGACTCCTGCCGCGGGACGGGTCGCCGTACAACACTGACCAGTGGGACGGCTACACCGACGACCGCCGTGAGGTTTTCGCCCACATTCGAGACCGCGGTCTACGAGACGTGGTCTTCCTGACCGGCGACATCCACTCGGGCTGGGCGTGCGACCTGCCGTACGACACCTCGACCTACCCGCTCGGCGACTCGGCGGGCGTCGAGTTCGTCTGCACCTCGGTCACCTCCAACAACCTCGACGACATCACCGGCGCGCCGCCGCGGACGGCGAGTCTGGCGGTCGAGGCGGCCATCCAGACCAACAACCGGCACGTCCGCTATCTCAACTTCGACGACCATGGCTACTCCGTCTTCGACCTGACGGCGGCCCGCGCGCAGATGGACTACTACGTGATCGGCGACCGCGCGGACCGGACCGCCGGATCCACGTGGACCGCGTCGTGGGCCACCCGCTCCGGCACCAACAAGGTCGAGCCCGTCGCCCGACCGGTCGCCGGCGCGTGAGGAGCCACGAGATGACCAAGCAAACGAAGAGTTCCGCGTTCGCGCGCGGGCTCGACGACATCCGCGCCGGTCGGCGCTCGCTGCTCAAGCTGGCCGGGGCCGGCGGCGCGACCATCGCCCTCTCGACGGCGACGGGCGGCGTTCCCGCCGGGGCCGCGAGCTCGCCCCGGCGTGCCTACGTGCTCGTGCTCGACGGCTGTCGCCCCGACGAGGTCAGCGCGCCCCTGATGCCCCGTGCGTCGGCGCTCCGAGACGGTGGACTCAACCATCCGTTCGCCTCCTCGATGCCGATCATGGAGACGATCCCGAACCACGTGATGATGATGACCGGGGTCCGACCGGACCGCAGCGGGGTGCCGGCCAACTCGGTCTATGACCGGGCCGAGGGGGTCGTGCGCGACCTCGACCGACCCACCGACATCATCATCCCCACGATCCTCGAGCGGCTCAACGACGCGGGCCTGACCACCGGCACGGTGCTGAGCAAGGAGTACCTCTACGGCGTCTTCGGCGACCGGGCCACCTACCGCTGGGAGCCGGCGCCGGTCATCCCGGTCTCCGGGCATGCTCCCGACCAGGCCACCATGGACGCCGCGCTGGCGATGCTCGACGAGCGCGACCCGAGCATGATGTTCGTCAACCTCGGAGACATCGACCGGGTCGGTCACTCGGACCTCACCGGTCCGCTCTCGCTCCGGCTCGCGCGGCAGGCCGCCCTGGCCGCCACCGACCTCCAGGTGGGGCGCTTCGTCGACGCGCTCAGGTCGTCCGGGCGCTGGCAGGACTCGATCGTCATCGTGCTCGCGGACCATTCGATGGACTGGTCGCGGCCGGACTCGATCGTGCGGCTCCAGCCGGTCCTCGACGCGGACCCGCTCCTCGCCGGCCACGTCGCCATCGCGGACAACGGTGGAGCCGACCT
>JBDSPC010000403.1:0-3166 GCA_039914485.1 Nocardioides sp. | reverse complement strand
GAGCTGATCCTGGCCGCCATCGAGTCCGGCGCCCGCAAGATCGTGGTCGGCCTCGGCGGCTCCGGCACCAATGACGGCGGCGCCGGTGTCCTCGCCGCGCTCGGGGCGACCTCCGACGGCATCCTCGACAGCGGCGCGATCGCCCTCGACACGGTCACGACCGTGGACCTGGGTCCCGCGAAGGAGCGGCTCGCCGGCATCGAGCTCGTCGCCGCCACCGACGTCGACAACCCGCTCACCGGCCTCTTCGGCGCCACCAAGACCTTCGGCCCGCAGAAGGGGATCGACGAGGACCGGATCGTCGAGATCGACGGCGTCCTCGAGAAGTTCGCGGCGGCCACCGATCGCCGTACCTCCCTCGAGAAGGGCGCCGGTGCCGCCGGCGGCATCGGCTTCGCCCTCCTCGCCCTCGGCGCCACCCGCGAACCCGGCATCGCCCTCGTCGCCCACCATGTCCGCCTCGCCGAGCGGGCCCGCCAGTCCGACCTGGTCATCACCGGCGAGGGCGCCTTCGACTTCTCCAGCCGTTCCGGCAAGGTCCCGTACGGCGTGGCCGAGATCGCCGCCGACGCGCTGCGCCCCTGCATCGCGCTCGCTGGCCAGGTGCTCGTCGGATCGCGGGAGATGCGGGCGCTGGGCATCGAGTCGGCCTACTCCCTCGTGGATCTCGTGGGGGAGGAGCGAGCCTTCGCCGACCCCGCCGGCTCGCTCGCCGAGCTGGCCCAGCGCACCGCCCGCACCTGGTCTCGCTGACGGCTCAGTCGTCCGTCTCGGACTCCGAGTCGGTCTCGGAGCCGACGACGTTGAATCCCTCGTCGAGCTGGACGTCGACCTGGTCGCCGTTGTCGAGGGTGACCTCGACCTCGTAGTAGCTCTCCTCGTCACCGACCTCGGTCCCGGTGACCGTGCCGCCACCGGTCTCGGCCAGGGCGGCATCGCTCGCCTGCTGGAGGGCGGGGCCCGGAATCGGGGTGTCGGAGGCGTCGTCGTCACCGGACCCGGCGATTGCCGCGCCTCCTGCTGCAAGCACGAGCGCGGCAGCGGCGCCGCCGGTCAGAGCGATCTTCTTGCGGTTCATGGTGTCTCCTCCTTGAGTGCGGTTTGATCAAGCAACACCGCCATCGTGCGCCCCCTTCACTGAAGCCACGCTGAACGAGCAGTCAGCCGACGTTCAGCGCGCATTCAGGTGAAGCGTGTCACCGTGTGAAGATGCGACTCTTGGTGGTCGAGGACGACAAGCGCGTGGCGCGCGCCCTCAAGCGTGGGCTGGAGGGCGAGGGATTCGCCGTCGATGTCGCGTTCACCGGCGAGGACGGGCACTGGTTGGCCGCGGAGAACGCCTACGACGCGATGGTGCTCGATGTGATGCTCCCGGGCCTGGGTGGGCTGGAGCTGTGCGCTGCCCTGCGTGACGCGGACAACTGGACGCCCATCCTGATGTTGACCGCCAAGGACGCTCCTGACGACGAGGCTCTGGCGCTCGACGGTGGCGCCGACGACTTCCTCAGCAAACCCTTCTCCTACGCCGTGCTGGTGGCCCGGCTTCGGGCGCTGCTGCGACGAGGTGGTGCCGCCCGTCCGGCCGAGCTCAGGGTGGGCGACCTGCGGCTGGACCCGGCGGCGCACCAGGTGTGGCGCGGCGAGACCGAGGTGCCCCTCACCCCGCGGCAGTTCTCACTCCTCGAGTTCTTCATGCGCCGGCCGGGGGAGGTGTTGCCCAAGTCCGAGATCCTCGAGCACGTCTGGGACTTCGCGTTCGAGGGCGACCCCAACATCGTCGAGGTGTACGTCCGGCAGCTCCGGCAGCGCATCGACCTACCTTTCGACCGGGCCGCGCTGCAGACGGTGCGCCTTGCCGGCTACCGGCTGGACGTGGACGGTGGCTGACGGCGCCGGCCGCCGGTTGCGACTGCGCCTGGCGGCAGTGGCTTCGGTGGTGCTGGCCGTGATCCTGCTGCTGGCGTCTGTGGTCATCGTGTTGTTGTTCCTGCACTCGGTCCACGCCACCGCCGACGACCTCTCGAGGACTCGGGCACTCGACGTGGCTGCCGCGGTGGAAAGGGGCAGCGTCACCAGGCTGCTGACCGACGTGGGTGACGACTCGGTGGGACAGGTGGTGTCCAGGGACGGCACCGTTCTCGCGGCCTCGGCCAACCTCGGCGACTCCGGCCCCATCACCCAACACGTCCCGGAGGGCAGCGAGCCGGCGCCGTACGACCTCAAGGACGTCCGAGACGACGACGAGACCGAGGACTTCCGCGTCTGGGCCATCAACGCCAGAGGGCCCACGGGGCCGGCGACCGTCTACGTCGGGCACAGCACGGAGGCAGTGGGCGAGAGCGTCACCAGCCTCGTCAGCGCGCTCGCGCTCAGCCTGCCGCTAGTCCTGGCGGCGGCAGCGGCCCTGCTGTGGACCCTGATCGGTCGCACCCTCCGGCCGGTGGAGGCAGCGCACCAGCGCCAACGCGCCTTCGTTGCTGACGCGGCGCACGAGCTGCAGAGTCCGTTGGCGGCGTACCGCACCACGATCGAGGTCGGCCTCGAGCAGCCCGACACCACGGACTGGCCCCTCACCGCGCGGGGGCTGCTCGCGGATGGGGGTCGGATGGAGCAACTGGTGCGGGACCTGTTGTTCCTGGCTCGACAGGACGAGGCACCGGTGGCGCACCGACTCATTGACCTCGACGACGTGGTGCTTGAAGAAGCTCGACGTCTCCGCGCGAGTGCCCGGGTCGAGATCGACACGTCGAGAGTGAGTGCCGCCCCGGTGTTCGGGTCGCCCGGTGACCTGGGTCGTCTGGTACGCAATCTGCTCGCGAACGCCGAGCAGCACGCGACCTCCCGGGTCACCGTCAGCCTCATCATCGACACGTCGGGAGCGCGGCTCGAGGTCGCCGACGACGGGGCAGGGGTGCCGGCCGAGCATCGCGACCGGATCTTCGACAGATTCTTCCGGGGCGACGAGGCCCGCGCCCACGAGACCGGCAGCACAGGACTCGGCCTGTCGATCGTGCAGGCGGTCGCCGAGCGTCACGGGGGTACGGCGACGCTGGCCGAGCACTCGCCGGGGGCCACGTTCGTCGTGCATCTGCCGTCGCCATGACGTCTGGTCGTCAGGCACGGGAATAACCCGGCATGTGCGACCATTGAGGCAGGCAACCGCCCG
>JBDSPC010000362.1:0-2829 GCA_039914485.1 Nocardioides sp. | reverse complement strand
CGCCGCGACGAGATCGTCGCCAGGCTCGGCCCCGACCCGCTGCGAGCCGACGCCGACCCGGACCGCGCCTGGCGCCGGATCAAGGCCAGCCATCGCCCGATCGGCGACCTGCTGATGGACCAGGCCGTGCTGGCCGGGGTGGGCAACGTCTACCGCGCCGAGGTGCTGTTCCGGCAGCGGATCCATCCGTTGCGGCCGGGCAACACGCTGCGAATCAGCCAGTGGCACGCGATCTGGGGCGACCTCGTCGACCTGATGCGCGAGGGGGTCGTGAACAACCGGATCGACACGGTTCGCCCCGAGCACACGCCCGAGGCGATGGGGCGGGATCCGCGCCAGGACGACCACGGCGGCGAGGTCTACGTCTACCGCCGCACCGGTCAGCCCTGCCTGGTCTGCGGCTCCCCGGTGCGCACCGAAGTGCTCGTCGGACGCAATAGTTTCTGGTGTTTCCAATGTCAGCCCCGGTTCCGCTCCCGAGCCGTAGGATCCACTCCAGCATCCGTACTGAAACCGAGGACATGACGGCACACCGGGAGGGTCGAGCGGCGCCGGCGCCATCACTCGGCCAGCGATTCGAGTCTGCGCTGCAGAGAGTCCTGCCGCGCGAGTCCCGCATGCTCGCACTCCTGACAGCGCTCACCGTCACCGTCGGACTTCTCATCTGGCAGCTGACCGACCTGGTCCCGCTCACCGCGATGGTGGTGCCGCTGGTGCTGGCCAACCTCGTGCTCGGGCCGCGACAGCTGCCGTGGTTCGTGGTGATGACCCTGCTGATCCTGGCCGTGCTCGTGCCCCAGCAACCCGTCGTCAATCAGCGCACGGCGGTCACCGTCGTGATCATCTTCGCGCTCGGCTTCATCATCCTGCTCGCCAGCTTCCGCCGCTCCCGGCTCGGCGTCGCGGGGCTGCAGGGAGAGTCGATGCTCGTCGACCTGCGCGACCGCATCCTGCGCCAGGGCGGCATCCCCGAGCTGCCGGACGAGTGGTACGTCGGCAGCGAGCTGCGCTCCGCCGGCGGCACGCCCTTCGCCGGAGACTTCGTGGTGACGGCGCGGCACGGCCACCGGCTCGACCTGGTCGTCGTCGACGTGTCCGGCAAGGGAGCGGGCGCCGGCACCCGCGCGCTGCTGCTCTCCGGAGCCCTGGGCGGGCTGCTGGGCGCGATGGCGCCCAAGGACTTCCTCGAGTCGGCCAACGAATTCCTGATGCGCCAGGACTGGGAGGAGGGCTTCGCCTCGGCCGTCCACCTCTCGCTCGACCTGCACTCCGGTCAGTTCGAGATCCGTTCGGCGGGCCACCCTCCGGCCGCGCTGCGCGTCGCGGGAACGGGTCGCTGGTCGGCGTTGGAGGCGGAGGGTCCCGTCCTGGGGCTGATCGAGATGGCGACGTACGAACCGGTTGTCGGGACCATGCGCCGCGGCGACGCGCTGCTGCTCTACACCGACGGCATGGTGGAGACCCCGCACCGCGACATCATGCTCGGAGTCGACAAGATGCTCGGCCAGGCAGAGCAGCTGCTCCGTGGCCAGTTCGACGGCGGCGCCAAGCGCATCATCGAGTCGATCGGCTCGCGCAACGACGACCGCGCGCTGTTGCTCGTGCACCGTCGCTGACGCCCGCAGTTGTGGGTCATCAGGCCCGGTGTGGCACCATGACATCCGCATCATTCCGGGTGCGCGAGGCTTTTCGGGGGATCCCGGGGGCGGAGCCCCCGGGCATGCGGATGTAGCTCAATGGTAGAGCTCCAGTCTTCCAAACTGATTACGCGGGTTCGATTCCCGTCATCCGCTCCAAGGGAGTCAGAACCGCTCGCAACTGGGCGATTTCGGCCCGCTTGGCGGGGCGTAGCGTAGTGGCTAGCGCGCCTGCTTTGGGAGCAGGAGACCGCAGGTTCGAGTCCTGTCGCCCCGACTGCAACCTGCAATATCGGCCCACAACTGGGTCACCCCTGACAACGAAGGAGACCACCTGTGAAGAGCGCCGTCGAGAACTTGAGCCCCACCCGGGCCAAGCTGACCATCGAGGTGCCCTTCGAGGAGCTCAAGCCGAGCCTCGACAAGGCGTACAAGAAGATCGCCCAGCAGATCAACGTGCCCGGCTTCCGCCGCGGCAAGGTCCCGCCGGCGGTCATCGACCGACAGGTCGGGCGCGGTGTCGTGCTCGACGAGGCGATCAACGAGGTCGTCCCGCAGAAGTACGCCGAGGCCATGCAGGAGAACTCGCTGGAGCCGCTCGCGCAGCCCGAGATCGAGGTGACGAAGTTCGAGGACAACGAGACCCTGGAGTTCACCGCCGAGGTCGACGTCAAGCCCGACTTCGAGCTCCCGGCCTACGACGCCCTCGAGGCGCAGGTCGAGGACATCGAGCTGTCCGACGCCGAGGTCGAGGAGCAGGTCCAGGCGCTGCGTGAGCGCTTCGGCACCCTCGCCGACGTCGAGCGCGCTGCCGCCGACGGCGACTTCGTGACCATCGACCTGACGGCCGCCAAGGAAGGCGAGACCGTCGAGGGCGGCGAGGTCAGCGGCATGTCCTACAAGGTCGGTCGCGGCGGGATGCTCGAGGGCCTCGACGAGGCGCTCGTCGGCATGACTGCCGGCGACGACAAGACCTTCTCCTCCGAGCTCGTGGGTGGCGACCTAATCGGCGAGGCCGTCGACGTCACCGTCAAGGTCACCGCGGTCCAGGAGCAGGAGCTGCCCGAGCTCGACGACGAGTTCGCCCAGCTCGCATCGGAGTTCGACACGGTCGAGGAGCTCACCGCCGACGTCAAGGAGCGTCTGGGTCGGGGCAAGCGCCTCGAGCAGGCCGCCGCCGCGCGCGACGCCG
>JBDSPC010000278.1:0-3681 GCA_039914485.1 Nocardioides sp. | reverse complement strand
AGGCCATCGACACCATCCCGTTCTGGAACGCCCTCGCCAACAGCATCATCGTCTCGTCGGTCGCGGCGACCTCCACGGTCGTGTTCGGCACCTTGGCCGGCTACGCGTTCGCCAAGCTGCGCTTCCGCGGCAGCAACGGTCTGCTCGCCTTCGTGGTGGCCACGATGGCGGTGCCCACGCAGCTCGGCGTGGTGCCGCTGTTCATCCTGATGTCCAAGCTCGGGTGGACCGGGACGACCTGGTCGGTGATCGTCCCCTCGCTGGTGACGGCGTTCGGCGTCTTCTTCATGCGCCAGTACCTCGTCGACGCCGTGCCGGACGAGCTCATCGAGGCCGCCCGGATGGACGGCTGCTCGCAGATCAAGATCGTGTGGCACGTGGTCGCGCCCGCGGCCCGCCCGGCCGCGGCCATCCTGTGGCTGTTCACGTTCATGGCGACCTGGTCCGACTTCTTCTGGCCGCTCATCGCCCTGCCGCCGGACAACCCCACCATCCAGGTGGCGCTCAACCAGCTCCAGAGCGGATTCTTCAAGGACTACAGCCTGGTCCTGGCTGGCACCACGCTGGCCACCATCCCGCTGCTGATCCTCTTCGTCCTCACCGGCCGCCAGTTGGTCGCCGGCATCATGCAAGGAGCCGTCAAGGGATGACCATCCAGCGCACCGCCAGGCCCACGACCCGGACCGTCGAGGCGGTCACGCCGTTCCCGACCGACTTCGTCTGGGGTGCGGCCACCGCGTCCTACCAGATCGAGGGAGCGGTGGCCGAGGACGGCCGGACGCCCTCCATCTGGGACACCTTCTCCCACACCCCGGGTGCCGTCCTCAACAACGACACCGGCGACGTGGCGTGCGAGCACTACCACCGGATGCCCGAGGACGTCGCCCTGATGCGCGAGCTCCAGGTCGCGTCCTACCGCTTCTCGGTGGCCTGGCCGCGAGTACGACCCGATGGCGGGCCGGTCAACCGGGCCGGTCTCGCGTTCTACGACCGACTCGTCGACGAGCTGCTCGCTCACGACATCGCGCCCTGGCTGACGCTCTACCACTGGGACCTCCCGCAGACGCTCGAGGAAGCGGGCGGTTGGACCAACCGCGACACGGCGCACCGTTTCGCCGACTACGCGCTGTCCGTCCACGACGTGCTCGGTGACCGGGTGCCGACCTGGACGACCCTCAACGAACCGTTCTGCTCCTCGCTCCTCGGGTACGCCGCCGGCCACCACGCCCCCGGCCGGCAGGAGGGTGTCGCGGGACTCGTCGCGGCGCACCACCTGCTGCTGGGTCACGGTCTCGTCGTCGACGAGCTGCGTCGCCGTACGGATGCAACGGGCGAGGACATCCGCCTCGGACTCAGCCTCAACCTCACCGTCCCCGACCCGCACGATCCCGACGACCCGGCAGACGTCGACGCTGCCCGCCGGGTCGACGGGCTGCACAACCGGCTGTTCCTCGACCCGATCCTCCGCGGCAGCTACCCCGAGGACGTGCTGGCCGACACCGCCCACCTCGACTGGCGGGGCCGTCCGTGGCGTGAGGTCGTGCAGGCGGGGGACCTCGGCCTCATCTCCACGCCGATCGATGTCCTGGGCGTGAACTACTACCACGGCAACGCCGTCTCGGGGCACCAGCACGTCGCCGTCGTCGGCATCGGCAGCGACCAGCCGGATCGCGTGGCCGAGTCGGCCTTCGTCGGCTCCGAGCACGTGACCTTCCCGAGTCGCGGGCTCCCGGTCACCGACATGGGCTGGGAGGTGCAGCCCGAGGGCCTGCACCGGCTGCTGGTCCGGCTGCACGCCGACTACCCGCGGCTCCCGATCTACCTCACCGAGACGGGTGCGGCGTACGCCGACGAACCCGGGCCCGACGGCGAGGTGCACGATCCCGATCGGATCGCCTTCCTCGACGACTACCTCCGGGCGGTGCACCGCGCGATCGAGGAAGGCGTCGACGTGCGCGGCTTCTTCCAGTGGTCGTTCATGGACAACTTCGAGTGGGCCTTCGGCTACGCGAAGCGCTTCGGGCTCGTCCACGTCGACTACGAGACGCAGCGCCGGACCCCCAAGTCGAGCGCGCTCTGGTACGCCCAGGTCTCGCGGCAGGGAGGTCTGCCCGCAGCCGAGCCCGCCGAGTGGCTACCGTGACCCGCGTGAACGGGACGAGGAAGGGCGCGACGGGCACGCCCACCCTCGACGAGGTCGCCAAGGTCGCCGGGGTCTCCCGCGCCACCGCGTCGCGGGCCATCAACGGCGGACAGCGGGTCAGCGCCAGTGCACAGGCCTCGGTCGATGCCGCCGTGCGCTCGCTCGGCTACGTCCCCAACCCCGCCGCCCGCAGCCTCGTCACGCGGCGTACGGACTCGATCGCGGTCGTCGTGCCCGAGCCCGATGACCGGGTCTTCTCCGACCCGTTCTTCGCCGGGACGCTGCGCGGAGTCACCCGGGTGCTGGGCGAGCGGGACATCCAGCTCGTGCTGCTGCTCGCGCGGCCCGGGGCGTCGACGGCCCGCACGCTGCGCTACCTCACCAACCGGCACGTCGACGGCGCGCTGGTTGTCTCGCACCACCGCGACGACGGACTGGCCGAGCACATGTCGCAGCTCGACCTGCCCTGCGTCTTCGGCGGTCGACCCTGGGCCGCGAGCGACACGGTGGCGTACGTCGACGTCGACAACACCGCAGGCGAGCGACTCGCCACCGAAGTGCTGCTGGAGCGCGGCTGCCGGCGGATCGGCACCATTGCGGGCCCCGCCGACATGACGGCCGCCGAGGACCGGCTGGCCGGCTGGCGCCAGGCGATGGCCGCGGCCGGCCTGGTGGACGACGCCGTCGAGCGGGGCGACTTCACCGAGAGCGGTGGCCAGCGAGCCGCCGAGGCGCTGCTGTCCGCGCACCCCGATCTCGACGGCCTGGTCGTCGCGTCCGACCTGATGGCCTCCGGTGCGCTCAAGGTGCTCGCGGCCCACGGCCGGCGAGTGCCCGATGACGTGGCCGTGGTCGGCTATGACGACCTCGGCGTCGCCGAACGCACCACCCCGCCGCTGACCACCGTGCGCCAGCCCGTCGAGGAGATGGCCGAGCGCGCCACCCGGCTGCTGCTCGAGCAGGTGGACGGCAACGGCAGCAGCCGCCCGATGCGGGTCATCATCCCGCCGCTGCTCGTGCGCCGCGACAGCGCGTGAAGCGCAGGTCACAGTCCCACCGATTCACAGGAACATCCACAGTCCCACTACGGTTGTAGACGAAGTCGCCTCGGCCAGTCTTGCCCCGGGACGCAGCGGGATCCTCCGCTTACCTCGAAATCCTTTCGAGGCCATGCCGCGCTGGTTTGAAAAATCCGGGCGCGATGTGTTGGCGAGACGCCAACGAAAAAGGTTTCACATGACTTTCGCCGACTTCGGCGTGCCCTCCATGCTCATCGACATCCTCGAGAAGCAGGGCATCACTGTCCCCACTCCCATCCAGGCCGCCACGCTGCCTGACTCCCTCGCCGGTCGCGACGTCCTCGGCCGTGGCCGCACCGGCTCCGGCAAGACGTATGCCTTCCTGCTGCCGCTGGTCGCGCGCCTCGACGCCGCGAAGCTGCCGGCCATGCCGCGCAAGCCGCGCGCGCTGATCCTTGCCCCGACGCGCGAGCTCGTGGGCCAGATCCATGCCGCGCTCAAGCCGATGGCCGACGCCGC
>JBDSPC010000192.1:0-5312 GCA_039914485.1 Nocardioides sp. | reverse complement strand
GGTGGAGTAGGTGCCGGAGTGGTCGATGCTCTCTCCCCAGCCGCGTGCCGTGTCGGGGATCAGCACGGTCACTGCAGCGTCCGGGCTGCTGCGGGTGAGGGCCGGGAGTTCGGACCGTCCGGGAGGGATGCGCCCGTCGGACGTCTCCTCGATCAGCGGGTAGCCGGTGAGGCCGGGATCGACCGCCGGGCCCGGACTCGGTGCGGGTCCATCCGTCCGGAAGGCAAGGGACCCGACGGTGGCCAGCACCGCCGCGACCGCGACCGTCCCGGCGGCTCGGCGTGTGAAGCGTCGTCGCGCGCCGCGGCGCTCGATGGCCCCGATGGGGACGCCGAGCTCGTCGGCCACCTGGGCGACGGGGAGATCGGCAAGATGATGGAGCGCGATGGCCACACGCTGGTCCTCGGGCAGGGTCCGCAGGGCGGCGACCAGGGTCAGGTGATCATCGATGCCCTGCGGGTCGCTGGGCCCGAGCATCCTGTCCTGGGCGCGCCGGCCGTTGCGCAGCTTGCGCCAGCGGCTGCGGTGCGCGTTGATCGCCGTGGTGCGCAGCCAGGCCTCGGGGTTCTCCACCGCCCGGAACCTGCGACCGATCGCGGCGGCCCTGACGAAGGACTCCTGGACGAGGTCCTCCGCCTCGTCCATGCTGCCGGTGACGCCGTACATCTGCACCACGAGCTTGCGGTAGCTCGCGTCGAACACGTCGCGGAGGGTGGGACCGTCCCGAAGGCCGGGCACCCGTCCGACGGTGAGGGATTCCGGATCCATCGGACCTCCTGAGTCGGGGATGACCACAACGACTCCTCGCGGCACGCCCGGGTTCCATCCGCACCCGCCCTTGTCATGCTGCGCCTGTCCCCGCGGGTGCGCCATCGTCCGGTGGGATCACTTTCGACACGATTCGCCAGTCACCGGGTCGGGGCTCGGCGAGGATGTTCCGGTGACCCCCGTGATCGACATCCGCGACCTGCACGTGCGCTTCGGCGAGGTGGAGGCCGTGGCCGGCATCAACCTCGCGGCCGGGTCGGGTCGCGCGACCGCGCTCCTGGGCCGCAACGGCGCCGGCAAGTCGACGACGATGAAGGTGCTGGCGGGCGTCGTACCCCCCACGACCGGTTCCGTGCTCGTCGCCGGCCACGACGTCGCCCAGGACCCGCTCGCGGTCAAGCGCGCCGTCGGCTACTGCCCCGACGTCGGCGGGCTCGTGCCGCGGGCGACGCCGTGGGAGCACCTGCAGCTCACCGCGCGACTGCGGCGGATGACCGAGTGGGAGGCGCGTGGTCACGACCTGCTGGAGAAGTTCGAGCTCGGCGACGTCGCCCACCGAGTCGTCGGCGGCTTCAGCCACGGCATGAGTCGTCGCCTCAGTGTCGTGCTGGCCGCGCTGCACGAGCCGAGCGTGCTGCTCCTCGACGAACCCTTCGACGGTGTCGACCCGATCGGCGTCGAGGCCACCCTCGAGGTGGTCGCCGACGCGCGCGCCCGCGGCGCCTGCATCCTGCTCTCCACCCACCTGCGCGACCTCGCGCTCGAGGCCTGCGGCTCCGCGATCGTGCTGCGCGGCGGCTCCAGCGTCGCCGAGATGCCGGCCGCCGAGCTGACCAGCGAGGCCTATCGTGCGCTCCTCGACTGAGACTCGCACGGAGACCTGGCAGGGCGCGGCCGCCGACCTGCGTCACCTGCTCCGCTTCCGCTCCCACGGTGTACGGCGACCGCGGGTCGCCGCAGTGGCCGTGACCGTGCTCGTCGCGGTGACGATCCTGATGGCCGTGGCACCGGCCTGGCTGACGATCGAGGAGACCGGAATGTCCGGCGACCGGGCGCGCCTGCTCGACGACGTGCTCCCCGCAGCCTTCGCCGGCTTCCTGCTGCTCGGCATCGGTGCGTCGATGGGAGGCGGTGGTGGCCGCGAGCTGCTGCCGCGCGAGCAGGCCGTCATCCACCCGATCGGACCGGTCACCGAGCACCTCGGCGCGCTCGTGCTGGCCCCGCTCAACCTCGCCTGGCTGCTCCAGGCCTGGACCCTCTTCGCGTTCAGCGCGCTCGTCGTCGGGCCGCACGGCCTGGTCGGTGCGCAGGTCGTCGTGCTGCTCTGGCTGTTCGTCGCCACCGCGCTCGCGCAGGTCGTCGGCTGGTCGGTGGAGGGGATCCGGCGCACGCACCACGGCGTCGTGATCGTCCGCTGCGCGACCGGCGCGATCGGGCTCGCGCTGCTGGTCGGGCAGGTCGCCGGCCAGCTCGACGACCTCACCCATGCGTTGCCCACGGCCGCTCTTGCTGACTCGCTCGGCGAGCCTCAGTGGCCGCTCGTCGCGGCCCTGCTCGTCGGGCTGCTCGTCCTCGCGGTCGCGCTCGGCGCCGTACCCGCCCGATGGGCGCTCCGGCTCCCGCCGCGCGAGGAGCTGCGCGTCGAGTCCGGGGTGCACGAGGCCCGGCCGTCACCGGTGGCGCGCTTGCTGGGCGAGGACCTCGCGCTGCTGCGGCGGCTCGACCGGGGTTCGGTATGGCGCTCGGTCGGCATGCGACGGGGGCTGATCGTGCTCGGGCTGGGCCCGGCGCTGGTCGCGCTCGGCACCGGCCTGCCGTGGGACACCGTCCTGATCCTGCCCGGCCTCGGTGCGAGCGGCGCGGCGCTTCTGTTCGGCATCAACGCCTGGTGCCTCGACGGTCGCGGGATGCTGTGGCGCGAGAGCCTGCCGGTCGCCGCGACCCGGACCTTCGACGCGCGCGCGCTCGTCGTCGCGGAGTGCCTGATCGTGGTCTCGGCCGTTCCGGTCGTGGTCGGTTCGATCCGCAACGGGCTGCCGACCCAGCAGGTCGCGATCTCGCTGACGGCCTGCTGGCTGGTCGTGGTGGTGCAGGTCCTCGCGATCGCGATGTCGTGGTCCGTACGCCGCCCGTATGCCGTCGACCTGCGCTCACCGCGCGCCACCCCCGCCCCGCACGCGGCGATGTTCGGCTATGCGCTGAAGCTCTCCCTGGTCACGACCCTGACCGGGATGCTCTTCGTCGGCTCCTCCGGGGTCGACGTGTGGTGGCTGCCGCTCGCCATGGCCGCGCCGTTCCTGGTCTGGTCGAGCGTGCGGCTGTTCCGCGCCCGTCGGCGCTGGCTCTCCGCCCCCGCCCGGGCGGAGATCGCGCTCACCGTCGCGGCCGGCTGATCGGCGTACGAGCCACGGCGCTGGTGCGCGCCAGCGCGCGCCAGCGCTCGTCGGCGCTCGTCGGCGCTCGTCAAGTGGCGGCGGCCGACATGCGCCCGGACAGGTCCCAGAGACTGGCGGCGGCCGACATCGGATTCAGCGATACGTATGTCCCGCGCCGCCAGTTCGTGAGTCGCGGCCAGCGACGGGCCGGGCCATGTCGTGCGCCGCCAGTCGTGAGTCGCGGCCGGCTGATCGGCGTACGAGCCCGAAATGACGACGACCCGGCCGTGAGTCACGGCCGGGTCGTCGGATCGGGCGTGGGTCAGGCGACGACCTGCTCGCTCCGGAGCGTGCGGTAGGCGTAGGCCTGCGCGATCACGACCACCGGGATGGCCACGAGGAGACCGACACCGCACAGCAGCGCGCCGACGACGTAGGCCGCGAGGCAGGCGAGGAAGAACACGATCAGGGTGCCGGCGTTGGCCATCACGAACGAGATGCTGGCCTTGATCGCCTCGATCGCCGGCAGCTGCTTGTCGATGATGAAGTGCAGCGTGAAGGCGGTCAGGAACATCACGGCCAGGCCGGGCAGCACGCAGAGCACGATGCCGACGATGGTGGCGACGGCGAGGATCAGCGACGCGATGACCACCTGGACGAAGTCGATGCCCTGGAACATCGAGCCCAGGGAGATCGCTTGCCCTTCGTGAGGTCGAGGGCGCCCTTGACGATGCCGGACTGGATCACCAGCTGCACCAGGAAGCTGAGCGCGCCGAAGAACAGCGAGGCGATGATCGAACCGCCGAGCATGCCCCCGTCGTCGGTCTCGACGGCGCCGGTGTTCGGGTCGACCGTGAACTCCACCTCGTTGCCGCCGGTGAAGATCACCTGGATGATCTGGATGATCGCCACTGCCGCGAACAGCACCAGCGCGGCGATCAGGATCGGGCCGAGGTTGGCCTTGAACTTGTTCCAGCCGTAGCTGAACGCGCTGCCGACGCTGAAGGGCTCGCCGGTGGGGGCGCCACCGTAGGGCGGCTGGCCGCTCGGCGGCTGGCCGTAGGGGCTGCTGGCGGGCTGGCCGTAGTTCGGCTCGCCGGGCGGGCCCTGCGGGAGCTGGCCGTCGGGGTCCTGCGGTGTCTCGCCTGGGGTGTCGCCGTAGTTGGACATGCTTCCCTCTGGGGTGGTCGCCTGTTACCGGACTGTGCTGGACGGACGAGAGCCTAGTGAAAGTCGCCGACGACAGCCTCGAAATGCACTCCGACCCGCCCGGAGAACCGGGCGGGTCGGCAGGGTCGAGCAGGAATCAGCCCTTCGGCTGGTCGATGACGTAGGTGCCGATGATCTTGTCGGCGAACGTCTGGCGCTTCGCGTCCCACAGCGGCCACAGGAACCCGAGGTAGCACGGCAGCCCGTCGAGGATGTGCGCGAGCTGACGCACGAACGACATGCCGCCGCCGATCGGCTGACCGGTCTCGGCCTTGACGAGCTTGATGCCCATCACGCCCTTGCCGACCGAATAGCCGGTGCCGCCCTGCTTGATGCAGACGTTCCAGATGAAGACGCCGATGTAGAGGACCAGGCCGATCAGGGTCAGCACCGAGCCGATGCCGGACGTGCCGGGGTCCGACGAGAGGCCGGCACCGATGAGGGCCGGGATGTAGGCGGCCAGCAGGATCAGGCCGTCGATCACGGTCGCGCCGACGCGCTTGCCCCAGTGGGCGAACGTCACGCCCTGCGGGACGCCGTACGCCGCCGGCTGCTGTGCGCCGTACGGGTTCTGCTGGGCGTAGGGGTCCTGGCCGTAGCTGCCCTGCGGCGGCTGGCCGTATGGATCCTGGCCAGCCGGCGGCTGGCCGTAGGGGTCCTGGCCGGTCTGGCCGGACGGGTCGGAGGGCGGGTTGCCGTAGTTGGACATGAATTTCCCCTCGTGAGGTGCGCTGGCGCGGTGGTTGGCGGCAGCGTAGTGAGCGCGTCCGGGGTGTCCTGCCCCGGATCGCCGACGCGAAACCCGCGGATCGCGATCGAGGCTTGCATACTCGGTATGCATACGTGGTATACATCTCCCAGCGTCGGTCACGGGGGCCGACGACGAAGGGGGCGCGATGTCGATCCGGCAAGCGATGCTGGCGCTGCTGGAGCCGGGGCCGATGTACGGCTACCAGCTCC
>JBDSPC010000191.1:0-4290 GCA_039914485.1 Nocardioides sp. | reverse complement strand
TGGGGCGGTAGCTCAGCCGGTTAGAGCAAGGGACTCATAATCCCTGGGTCGTGGGTTCGAGCCCCACCCGCCCCACCCGCGATCGGCCCGCCCGTCTCGGCGAAGGGCGGGCCGGTCACGATGGCGCTGGCTCAGCCCGGCAGGTTCAGGCGCGCAAGGATCTGGTTGAGCAGATCGGTGATCTGCCCCAGGAGGTTGCCGAGAAGGCCGCCGTCGAGCAGACCTGCAACGGAACACAGCAGGTTGCCGAGGAGGTTGCCGGCGCCGGAGACGGCGATGATGTCGAGGACGACGCGGTCCAGGTGCACGGTCAGACCGAGCACGTTGAGGTCGAGTGGCCCGAGGACCAGATTCAGCACGTCGCAAGCCACTCGGCCGTCGGCTGCTCTCGCCGTGAGGGGGGTGCCGTTGGCCTTGTCGACCGACAGCATGCGCTTGACCTTGAAGGTCTTGGTGGCCCCGGCTGCCGTCTCGAACTGACCCCGGATGACACCCTTGGCCCACAGGGCGCCGTCCTTCTCCACGAAGCGCGTCGGCGTGAACGATCCGGTGACCTTGCGGCCGCTCGACGTCTCTCCGACGATCTTGCTCTTCATCTTGCCCTCGGCCGTCTTGGCGACCGTGGTCCAGTCGCCCGATGCCGTGGCCGGCGCGACCCCGATGGCGGACAGGCCGACGGCCATCGCCAGCGCGGCTACGAGCGAGACGGTGATTCTGTGGATGGTTCTGAACATGGGTTTCCCTCCCCGATGTCGGAAATGGTGCCGAACTCCTGCGACGTTAGGCTGGGTCGTTCCGCCCGGTAAGACCCCCACGGGTGGTAAAGGTTCCGCCTCGATCAGCCCTCGTCGGCGATGAGGTAGCTCCCATCGGCGCGCTCGAGCTGTAGCGACACCGAGCCGCTGTCGCTGCCGCCCGCGACCGTCTCGTAGGCCACGTCGTAGGTCACGGTCAGGGCCTCCGGATCGACCTCGATGTTGCTGGGCTCCGCTGACGCGATCGTGCGCCAGAACCCGCTGTAGCCCTCGAAGCCGCGGGACTCTGCCTGGAACTCGGGCGTGAGCATCGCGAAGGCCGCACGGGGATCCGTCGTCACGGTCGCGAGGTAGGTGGTGATGAAGTCGGTGATGTCCTGCCGGGTGTTCACGGGCGGCGTCGTGGGCGGGTCCGAGGGCGGGTCCGTGGTCGGCGTGCTCGGTTCGGAGGTCGAGGCTTCGCTCGCCTGCTCCTGCGGGTCGTCGCCGGTGAGGGCGAGCACCAGGACCACGGCGATGGCCGCGGCCACGAGCGCCACCAGCCACGGCCAGGGGGAGCGGTGGCGCTCCTGCTGGAGCGGAATCGGGGCCGGAGCCGGCCCCGGCGCTGGAGCTGGAGGCGGAGGCGGAGCGGGTGCGGGTGGGGGTGCGATCGTGGCCAGTACCTCGGTGGCAGGCGCCGGTTCACCGTTCATCACCAGGGTCGACGTCGCGCCGACGGCGGTCGGGTCGCGTCGGATCTCGGAGAGCCGGTCGCGGACCCGGTCCATCGACCAGCGATCGGACGGCTCCCTGGTCATCGTGGCCCGGAGCACCTCGTCGAACGCACCGGCATCGGAGAGCCGCGGCGGCTCCTCGTGCACGATCTTGTAGAGCCCGCCGATCATGTTCTCGCTCACGTCGTACGGCGGCTTGCCGGCCAGCACGTGGAAGAGCGTCGCTCCGAGCGACCAGACGTCGCTGGCCGTGCCCGCTCCGCTGCCGGTCGCGACCTCCGGGGCGAGGTAGGCCGGTGACCCGGTCACCAGCCCGGTCTGGGTGAGGCTTGCATCCGCCTGGGAACGCGCGATCCCGAAGTCGGTGAGTTTCGCCTGCCCGGCGGCGGTGACGAGAATGTTGGACGGCTTGACGTCGCGGTGGGTGATGCCGGCGCTGTGCGCCGAGGCGAGGCCGTCGGCGACCTGCCACATGATGCGTGCGGCCTCGACGTGCTCGAGCCCGCCGTCGCGGCGGATCCGGTCGGCGAGCGACTCGCCCTCGACGTACTCCATCACCAGCCACTGGCGGTCGTCGTCGGTCACGAGGTCGAAGACCGAGACCACGTGCGGGTGGTTGAGCGCCGCCGCCAGCCGGGCTTCGCGCTCGGCGCGCGCGAGGTCGGGACTGTCGGCGCCGGGCAGCATGCCGATCCGCTTGATCGCGACCTCGCGACCCAGGACCTCGTCGTGGGCGAGGTAGACGGCCCCCATGCCACCGCGTCCGAGCTCGCGCCCGAGCGCATACCTGCCTGCGATCAACGTCGTACCTTCCGATGAGGGGAGAACTCCAATGCTAGGTGCGGAGCCCGTCTGGCAGTCTTGGGCCACCAGATGCACTCCGCCACCTCCGGAAGGACCAGCGTGTCGACCCCGAACGTTCTCGATGAACTCGAATGGCGCGGCCTCGTCGCCCATTCGACCGACCCGGCGGAGCTCCGCGACGCCCTGGGAGCCGGGAGCGTTCGCTTCTATGTTGGCTTCGACCCGACCGCGCCGAGCCTGCACATGGGCAATCTCGTGCAGCTGGTGACGGCTCGCCGTCTCCAGGACGCCGGCCACACGCCGTACATCCTCGTCGGCGGCGCCACCGGCATGATCGGCGATCCGAAGGACTCGGGGGAGCGCACCCTCAACTCCCTCGACACGGTGAAGGACTGGACCGATCGCGTACGCCGTCAGGTCTCCGGCTTCGTCAGCTTCGACGGCGACAACGCGGCCACCGTGGTGAACAACTACGACTGGACCGCCTCGATGTCGGTCATCGACTTCCTGCGCGACATCGGCAAGCACTTCCCGGTCAACCGGATGCTCGCTCGCGACACCGTCAAGCGTCGCCTCGAGTCGGGCATCAGCTACACCGAGTTCTCCTACGTGCTGCTGCAGTCCATGGACTTCCTCTCGCTGCACAACGAGCACGGAGTGACGCTCCAGTTCGGCGGCTCCGACCAGTGGGGCAACATCACCGGCGGTGCAGAGCTCGTACGCCGCGCGGCGAACGGTCACGCGCACGCGTTCGCAACTCCACTGGTGACGAAGGCCGACGGCACCAAGTACGGCAAGACCGAGGGCGGCGCCCTGTGGCTCGACCCCGAGATGATGTCGCCCTACGCCTTCCACCAGTTCTGGCTCAACGTCGAGGACGAGAAGGTCATCGAGATGCTGCGCATCTTCACCTTCCTCAGCCGCGAGGAGATCGAGGACCTCGAGGCCCAGACCGCGGAGAAGCCGTTCCTGCGGGCCGCGCAGAAGCGGCTTGCCGACGAGGTCACCACGCTGGTGCACGGAGCCGCCGAGACCGACCAGGCGAAGGCCGCCGCGGCCGCGCTGTTCGGAGGCGGCGACCTGCATGCCCTGAGTGCCTCGACGCTGGCCGCCGCCTTGAGCGGGGCCGGCACTGTCTCCGCCAAGCCCGACGACTTGCCGTCAGTCGTCGACCTCTTCGTCGAGGCCGGTCTGGCCAAGAGCAAGGGGGAGGCCCGCCGGACCGTGTCGGAGGGCGGGGCCTACCTCAACAACACCCGCATCGAGGACCCCGAGCTCGTGCCCACCGAGGCCGACCTGCTCGGTGGAGCGTGGCTGGTGCTGCGGCGCGGCAAGAAGAACTTCGCGGGCGTCCAGGTCGGCTGACGAGGTGGCCGGACGTGGCGCGTGGAGCGCCCTGCTCCACGCTCCAAGGGCCGCGACACCCCGCGACGCGCGCGGGCCGGACATGTCCTGAAACTGGCTTGCAAGCCGCTGACCTGCGCAAACAGCGCATTGCAAGCATCTGTGGCCGCGGTCACACCATTTGGATTTGCATGATCGCCAGCATCTGCCTAATGTTCTCTTTGTCGCCGGGATGCGGCGGGAAGCAAGGCCAGAAGGCCGGGCTTCCGGCTCCCGAGTCGGCCACTCTCTCTCACCACGTCGGGCCTTGCAGGTTCGAGACGCTGAGAGGGGCGAGGTGCGAAAGGCCCAGGATTTGCTCCTGCGGAAACACACCTTCTAAAGTATGACCATCAGCTGCTGTAGCGAAGTCGCGGAAGCGAATTAGCGCAGTGTGCGTCTGATGTTTGAGAACTCAACAGTGTGTCATAGTCGACGAATTAGTTTGTTTTGCCCCGTCACCGTGACTTGGATCTGATCTGCCTTTGGGTGGTGATGGTTTTTGGTTGTGGTGGTGGTTTCTTTGGTTGAAGACAATAATTTCTGACAATATTTTTTTGTCAGTGTTGTGTCTTTTGTCAGGGGATGTGGCTCTCTTTTTCCTGCACTGGCTTTGGTTGGTGTGGGTAGTA
>JBDSPC010000188.1:0-7198 GCA_039914485.1 Nocardioides sp. | reverse complement strand
GCGCGAACGTTCTCCGCCTGGGGGCCCTTGGGACCCTGGGTGACGTCGAACTCGACCTTCTGGTTCTCATCCAGCGACTTGTAGCCGTTGGACTGGATGGCGCTGTAGTGCACGAAGACGTCGTCGCCGCCGTCCTCCTGCGCAATGAAGCCGAAACCCTTCTCGGCGTTGAACCACTTCACGGTGCCTTGAGCCATTGCTCTGTTACTCCTGTTATCGGGCGAAAGATCGTCACTTCAACGATCCCGCATCAAGTGCGGTGACACGTCGCTCCGACTCGCGGACTGGCAGGGCCCGAAGAAGAAACGCCGTTGGATCACAAACTCCGCTGGCGTCTACCATTTGGAACTTGCACCTGTTGCATGACACACACTATCAACTTCACCCGCGATGGAAACCTCCCACCAGCGCCCAATTTCGCGCGGTGAGGTGAACTCTGGGTTCCGGGCGGGCTACGCCGAGGTGACACGGGTAGGCCCTGTCGGGCTCGAACCGACGACCAGCGGATTAAAAGTCCGACGCTCTACCAACTGAGCTAAGGGCCCCACACGCTCAGAACGCACCCTATGCGGTGCCCTCGTGGGGCAAACGTGGGGCATTGATCGCCTCACGGACCGACGCAGAATGCTTCCGAGCAAGGTGAGCATAGATCTTCGTCGTCTCCGTCGAGAGGTGACCCAGCACCTGGCCAACCTCCTCGAGTGATGCACCGTTCTGCAGCATCCACGACGCGAACGTGTGCCGCAGATCGTAGATCCGCGCGTGCCCCACACCCGAGGCCGTGACGGCCTTCCTCCACCGGATCGACCAGTTGCTGTTCCGCAACGGCACCCCCGAAGCCGTGGTGAACACCAGCCCCGACCGGCACCGGCCGGACACATGGTCGCACCCACAGGACCCCGGATCTGGCGTGTCCTCGAGGTGGATGCGGAGCGCGGCCACCAGGTCGTCACGCAACGGCACGCCCCGAGCGCGGCGCCCCTTCGGATAGGGCTTCACCGTGCCGGCCCGCTCGTCGTACGTCTCCACGATCTCCACCGTTCCGCCGACCAGGTTCAGCCGATGACGGTGCAGCCCGGCCATCTCGCCCCACCGCACCCCGGTCCCCACCAGGAAGTCCGCCACGAGCTGGCTGTCGGTGTCGGGCAGCTGCTCGCGGATCGCGTCGTACTCCCCCGGCTGCAGGTACCGCTCGTCAGCGAGCGCGCCCTTGGGGAGCTTGATCCGCGCGGCCGGGTTGTACTCGAGGACCTCCGCGTCCACCGCGGCCGCCAACGACGCCGAGAGCAGGTGCACGCACCGCTGCACGCTCGAAGGCCCCAGCCCGCCGGCGCGGAGCCGCATTGCCCAGGCCTTCACCTCGTGCCGTGTGATTGCCCCGATCGGGACATCTGCCCAGGCCGGGTCCAGGTGACTGGTCCGTCGTGACGCGTCCCGGCCGAGCGTCGAGGGCTCCACGGACCGGGTCGGCCACCACTCGTCGCACCATGTACCCCACGGCCGCTTGAAGGCCTCCGGGTCTAGCCACGCCTTCTGGCGCGCTTCTTCCTCGGCGACCGATGCAGCCCGGGTCGCCTTCGCCTTGTGGCTGAAGGTCCCGGGCACCCACTGCTTCTTGCCCCGCGCGTCGCGGTAGCCGCCCCGGTACCGACCGGACGGCAACTTCTCAGGCCACGCCACCTCCTACTCCGAACGGAAGTAGGCGTTGAAGCCTGCGTTGCCAACCCCAGCGGCGTACGACCACTCTGCGCTGATGCCGTCGTATGAGTCCTCTCCGGGGCCCGACATCGCCGAAGCGGTGCCCATCTTTTCGCTGATCGTCGCCGGCGCACCGGTCTCGTCGAGAACGCACCTGGCGGTGTCCAGAGCCAGTCCCGACGCGATGTCGCCACCGGGCTCAGGGGTGCTCACGATGACGGTGGTCCCGTCGTCCTCGAGACGGATGATGTCGTCGGCAACGGTGTCCGTCTTGATCTCTGCCAGGGTGTCCTCCGCCTGCTGTCGGCACGGCTCGTAGGCCTGCTCCAAGACGGGCGTCTCGGGCGCTGCTGGCTTCTCGTCCGTATCACCGCCGCAGGCTGCGAGCAGCGGCAGAAGAGCAGCGGTCAGAACGATGTGTCGGAACCTCATGGTGTGGGTGCTTCCTCTCGAAGTCGGGTCATCAGGTATTCACGCTCGTCAGGGCTGCAGAACCGGAGCCGGTCCTTCAACACGCCCAGGTCGACCCACAGCTCGGCCGCGGCCGGCTCTACGTGGCCCTGACCCCAGATCAGCGCGTCGCCGACGAGGTGCACGTCGGGCAGGAGCAGCGACGCGGTGAGCTTGCGGACCCTGGTCTCTTCCTTGGCGGCCAGCCCCATCGGCACAGCACCACGTTCGATGTGGAGGCACTCGTGCATGATCGTCGACCGCCGGCCAGCTTGGTTCAAGTCGCGTCGCAGCGAGACCGTCTGGGCCTCGAAGTCCGTGACCCCGCGCGGGCCCACCGTGTGCCAGTGGAGCGTGAAGTGCGCGAGTGCTCGGAACCGTCTCCATGGATGTACCCCCGTCATGCGTGGTGAACCTAGGTGCGGCCACCGACAACGACGTCCTACTCGTCGTTGCTGGTGGCCGCTTTCTTCTGCATCTGTTGCATGTCGCCCGCTGTTCTCATCGGACTGACGTTGTCCGGGCCCGAGCCCGGAGCCTTGGTGGCGGTGGTGTCTCCACCGTCATCACCTCGCTTTCTCAGTCGCTCCTCGATCTCGTCGAGCAGTTGGCGGTCAGAAGCACTGGTCACCTCATTCACGAAGTCACCGCTCGTGAAGCCGAGCCCGAGCGCCTCGACGGCCTTGCCCAGGACGAACGACGACGGGATCCCGAATGCTCGTCCCAGTCCGTCGATCGTCTCCTTCTCCGGCAGGCGGCTCACCGTCTCGCGTCGGTCGTTGTAGAGCTTGGACACCACCTGGCGCGAGAGGCTCGACCCCTTCACTAGGTCAGCCTGACGCCAGCCCCGTTCGTCCATCTGCTCTCGGATGAATGCGGCCAGCGCGTTGACCATGGGTGAACCGTCCTCGTGGGTACCGCCGATGGCAACCGCTCTACGCGAACGCCGTCAACCGGGCTGTGTGCTCTGACCGGCTCATCTTGTCAACCAACCATCAGCCGCCGAAACCCCCACTCTGCCAGCGACGTGCAGAACTACAGCACTGTAAGGCGTTGACAACATGTCAACGGTCGTGCGACTCTTTGTCGTGTCCCCGTTGACAACAAGTCAATCTAGGAGCAACATGAAGCCTCACACCAGACGCCGACGATCGAAGGGGAGATGGATGCGCCTCCGCAGACCGGAACTCCTGGCCGACTACATGAAGGCCAACGACTTCACCCAGGCGCGGCTAGCTCGCTACGCCGGCTGCAGCCGCCAGTTCATCCACCTCCTCCTCAAGGGCGAACGGTCCACGTGCACGGTCGAGGTAGGCCGTCGCATCGAGGAGGCCGTACGGGTGCTTCCCGGCACCCTTTTCGAGCCCTCGATGTCGCCTGATGCACGACAGAGCGTCAAGTCTGACGGGACGGCGGCATGAATCAGTTGATCTGGCTGCTCGGATGGTCAGACGGACAGAGAAGGGCTTCAACGGCGGTCTGAATCGGGCCCTCGTGATTAGCAGGACCGAGATTCTCGATGCGCATCGTGAAGCTGCGCGGCTCGGCCGGATGGCGCACGCGGACGTTCTCGGCGGCTGGACGTGGCTCGCGAAGCTCGACTCGCGCACGTGCCCGTCATGCTTTGCGCAGCACGGCAGCCTCCATCCCATCGACGAACTCGGCCCAGCCGACCACCAACAGGGTCGGTGCGCTGCGATGCCGACCGCGAAGCCCTGGTCGGACCTCGGGCTGGACATAGAAGAACCCCCGTCACTCCTCCCGTCCCGTGAGGGCGCGTTCGAGCAACTCACCGGCGAGCAGCAGATGCAGATCCTCGGCCCGGGTCGCTACACGGCGTACGTCAACGGGACCTTCCCCATGGACGAATGGTCGGTCGTCAGGTCGACGCCGGGTTGGCGCGACTCGTACGGGGTTGCGCCGGCTCCTCAGAGCGGTGGCCGTGTGTCCCGCAACGCTGCCTGACCGGGCTCGTACGCGACCGCGTCACAGCGATCACATCGCTTGACGCGCTGCATCCCGCGCAGCGTCGGGTGCAGCTCTTCCAGACCCCACACGTGCTCCACACAGTCCTGATCGTCGTCGGCTCCCACCGACGGAACGTTACCCGCGACCGGGAGGTCCCGCCATGCCCAAGCCCCTGCTCGAGCAGGCCAAGCTCGTCGAGTCGGTCAACAAAAAGACCGGGAAGATCCTCGTCGACATCGTCACCCCCGGTGTCGGGTCGTCCGGCTACTACTCCCCCGAGGTCTGTGAGGCCGCGGCTGGACTCGTCACCGCCGGCACACAGATGTTCATCGATCACCCGACCGAGGCCGAGGAGATGGAGCGGCCGATCCGGTCGGTCAAGGACATCGCGGCGGTCTTCACCGAGTCCGCTCGCTGGGATCCCGATCGCGGGGAGGCTGGCTCGCTCGTGGCCGAGGCCCAGGTCGTCCCGGCTTGGGTGGAGACCATGGGCGTCATCCAGAAGGCCATCGGCGTGTCTCTGCGCGGCTCCGCCACCGACATCGTCGAGGGCGCGCGTCCGGATGGCAGCCAGGGCCGCATCGTCGAGGGCCTGCACGCCATCGACTCGGTCGACTTCGTAACCCACGCGGGTCGCGGTGGAGCTTTCGCGCTGCTCGAGTCGGCACAGCCCACCCGCGTGAACCGCCGCGCGGTGAAGCACGGCGTCTCGGAAGCCACCGTCAACGACACCCGCGAGTCGCTGCAGTCCGTGCTCCGCGACGAATACGGCGGCGACAAGACCTACGTCTGGGTCCGCGACTTCGAGGAGACCGCCGACGGCAACACCGTCTGGTTCGAGGTCGAGTCCGAGGACGACAACGGGATCTTCGCCCAGGCGTACGCCATGAGCGACACCGCTGGCGCATCACTCACTGGAGACCGCACCGAGGTGCAGGTCCAGACCAAGTACGTCGCGGTCACCCGACCGGACAGCAACACCCCCACCACCGAGGCTGATCAGGAGATCACCATGGGAAAGATCCAGGTCGAGGAGTCGGTCCACACCGACGCACTCGCGAAGGCCGGTCGGGTGGACGCTCTCGAGACCGAGAACGCCACCCTCAAGGACGAGAAGACGCGCGCCGACGTCGCCGAGGCAGCGCTCGCCACCGAGCGTCGCACCAGCCGCGCCATGACGCTCATCCGTGAGCACGACCACCGCTTCTCCCCCCTCGAGGCGAAGGGCCTGGTCGCGGAACTCCCGCTCACCGAGTCCGGCGACTTCGACGAGGAGAAGTTCGGCACCCAGCTCACCGAGCACGCCGCCACCGCCCAGGTCGCGGCAGGCGCCGGCACGGTCACGTCCTTCGGGCAGACCACCGACACCACCAAGACCACCACCGAGTCGGCCGCGCCGACCAAGACCGCCTGGGGTCGCCCCCTGAGCGAGAACGGAGCCTGAGATGGCGACCAACGAGAAGTTCCGCCCCGGCGACAAGATCTCCCTCCCGGTCCCGGCCGGCACCCTGTCCGGAGCCCCGCTCCGCATCGGCGGCCTCACCGGGCTCAACGCCGTCGCGGCGACCGATCGGGCTGTCGTCGACGTCTCGCCGACCAACGCGAACGGCACCATCAACACCGGCTACAACTACGGCGGCGGCAACCCTCACGGCAACGCGTCGTGCTGGCTCGACGGCGCCCACGAGTTCACGGTCGCGTTCGCGATCGCGTCCGTGATGACGCCGGTCTACATCGTCATCGCGACCAACGCGCTGACGGACACCGCCAACGCGGGGGCCAACCCCCTGTACGGCCACGCCCTGACCACCAAGTCGGCCCCCAGCGGCCCCCTGACCGTTCGCATCGCGAACTGATCGGAGCACGACAATGACGATCGAACTGCTCTCCGGTGACGCCGCGGTTGAGGCCGCGTCGGACTCCGACTTCTCGGGCACCCTCAACCCCCGGAACTTCCGGATCGGCGAGGCGTCCTCGACGAAGGCCCGCAAGACGCTCGCCGAGGCGTTCTCCAACCAGTGGGGTGCGAACGTGCGCCTCGCGGAGGCGTTCTCCACCAGCGACTTCAAGCTGGCCGCCGCGGCCGAGCTCGACAAGGAGATGCTCGCCCAGTACGACGAGCTCCCCACCGTCTGGGACCAGTACACGGACACCACCACCGTCCGTGACTTCCGCCCCAAGCGGCTCGTGTCGCGCTGGCGCTCCACCGTCGGCATGGCCCGCGTGCCCGAGCTCACCGAGTACCCGGC
Organism: Nocardioides sp.; assembly: GCA_039914485.1. Classification (GTDB taxonomy): domain Bacteria; phylum Actinomycetota; class Actinomycetes; order Propionibacteriales; family Nocardioidaceae; genus Nocardioides. The sequence continues at coordinate 833 of JBDSPC010000188.1, read as the reverse complement.
CGACGACCGCCGCGGCGCCAACGAGTACGCGATCATGGTCGCCAAGTACGGCCGCCGGTTCGCGATCTCGTGGGAGGCGTGGCTCAACAACGAGGCCGTCGGCGAGCTCGAGGACCTCCCGGCCGAGCTGGCCCGCCAGGCCCGCGAGACCGAGATGATCGCTGCGGCGTCCAACCTCCTCTTGGTCAACCCCCTGACCAACGTGGCCACGGACGTCAACACCGCCTTCTTCAAGGCCGGCAACAACAACGCCCCCACGGCGCTGCCCCTGACCCGGGACAACCTGAAGCTGGTGTGGGACGGCATGGCCACGAAGAAGGACCCGCAGTCGCAGAAGGTCATCGCGCGACCGGAGATGGTGCTGGTCGTCCCGAAGGCCCTCGAGGCGACGGTCCTGTCGATCACCAACCCGACGGTGATCCGCAAGACGTCGGGCACCACGCAGACCGAGGAGAGCAACGAGTTCTCGGCCCTGTCGTACGTGGTGGACCCGATGCTGGACTACCTCAACACCCACGCCAACGCGGCCACGACCTGGTTCCTCGTTCCCAAGCCGCGCAGCGTGCGTCCGGCGCTGTGGGTCGCGAAGCTCGCCGGGCACGAGCAGCCCGACCTGCGGGTCAAGGCCGACACCGGCCGCAAGGTCGGCGGCGGGGACATCTCGGCGCTGGAGGGGTCCTTCGAGATCGACGACATCCAGTACCGGGGTCGTCACATCGTGGGCAACCAGCAGGCGGACCCGCTGTTCACGTACGTGTCCCGCGGCGCCTGATCCACCCTGTACGACCTCTAGGTGGGGCGGGCCCGGCCACGAGCCGCCCGCCCCGCCTAGC
>JBDSPC010000172.1:0-7412 GCA_039914485.1 Nocardioides sp. | reverse complement strand
TGCGAGCGCGGGCGGCGGTGTCGTCGGTGCACCCGTTGCACACGACGAGCACGTCGATCTCGTCGTGCCAGATGCCTTGGTAGAGCCGGGTCAGGCTTCGACCGATGACCGCCGCCTCGTTGTGGGCGGGGATCACAACACTGGCGATCGGGCTTGCCACGGTCACGGGAACCCCCTCGTCGATCGTTGCCCCGGGTGGGGCGACGCGTGCCACTGTGCGCCACCTGGCGCGCTTGCGCGGTCGTGGAGCGGCGGGATCGCCAGAACTGATGATGGTGGAGCTCAGGTCTGCGAGCACTCAGCGGCCGGCAGGCTCATCCAGCGAGCCGAGGATGATGTCGTAGGAGCGCATGTTGCGCATCGAGAACACGAGCCGGTTCATGTCGAACGCCGACCAGCCGTCCTCGACAGCCATGCCCGAGGCGACGGTGTGCAGGGCGCGGTAGAGCGTCCACGGCTCCTTGCGCATCTCGGTGTGGAGGGTGTCCTTCAGAACTTCGCGCAGATAGGCCTGTTGTTCGCGACGACCCGTTCCCGGCGCCAGTTCGGCGGGTACCTCGTTGTCCCGGCCGAGGTCGGAGAAGACCGACCACTCCACCACTGCCAGGTGATCGACCCGCCGTCCGGTCCACGCTTCGGTGGCACTGACAGCGGCACTCGGCCGGGCATCGGCAAGGCCGTCGACGAGCTGCTCGTTCAAGGGCAACCAGTCGACGTACGCCGTTCTCCGATCGCCCGAGACGGTGACGAGCATGGCTGTGACGACCGCGGGGTCATCGCGCATCCACGTGAGCGCCGGGCTGCTCGCAAGGCCGTCGCCGGTGGCGAGCATCAGCGTCGTGACCGAACCGTCCGTGGCCACCGGGGGTCGGTCGTCGAGGCCGTCGAAGGCGCCGTGGATCCGATCCAGCGCGGACGCGAGGCGCAGGTCGAAGGCCGCCAGCACGACCAGCGGCATCAGGATCAGCGCTGCGAGCGCCGCCCCGAGCAACCGACGGCCACGCCGGCGCGGGCGTGCGGAACCCATGGCACCCCCTTGGCGGGACCCACGTCCCGGCTGCCCACCGTAGGACCGAGCCGATACGGATTCATACCCGATTCTGACGAGATCAGGAGTTGAAGCGCTGCTGCGTCTTCTCCAGGCCCTCGGTCATCAAGGACTCGACCGCATCGGCCGCATCCATGACCTGGAAGGGCAGGTCCTTCTTCTCGGCGGTGCTGTAGTTGGACAGCACGAAGTCGGCGACATCCTGTCGACCTGGAGGTCGGCCGATGCCGACCCGCACACGGTAGAAGTCGCCGGTGCCCAGGCTGCCGCGCATGGAACGCAGCCCGTTGTGGCCGTTGTCCCCGCCACCGAGCTTGATCCGCTGGGTGTTGAAGGCGATGTCGAGCTCGTCGTGGATGGCGATGATCCGCTCCGGGGGCACCTTGTAGAAGGTGCCCAGCGCCTTCACCGGCCCTCCCGACTCGTTCATGTAGCCGCGCGCCCGTGCCAGCACCACCCGCGGTCCGGGCGTGCCCGGCGGTGCCAGCCGACCCTCGACGACGTCGGCCCGGCCCGACTTGTGCGCCCGGAACGGGCTGCCCATCCGCTCGGCCAGCACGTCGGTCACGAGGTAGCCCACGTTGTGACGGTGCCCGGCATAGGTCGGCCCCGGGTTGCCCAGGCCGACGACCAGCCACACGTCATCACTCATGTGCTGATCATCCCAGCCAGAAATGCGGCGCGCCGCACCGGGAGACCCGATGCGGCGCAGCCAGTCGAACAGGTGGATCACTCCGCGGAGTCGGCCTCGATCGCGGCGTCCTCGGCAGCGGCCTCGACCTGCGCGTCGGCGATCTCGGCGTCGGGCACGTCGTGCTCGATGCCGGCCTCGGCCTCGGCCTCTTCCAGCTCGGCCTCCAGCGCCTCGGCGGAGATCTGCGCGGTGACGTTGACGATGAGGAGGTCCTCGTCGGCGGCCAGCGTGGTGCCCTTCGGCAGGACGAGGTCCTTGGCGAGGATCTGGTGACCGGCAGGCAGCTTCTCCACCGAGACCTCGATGGACTCGGGGATGTGCGTGGCCTCGGCCTCGACCTGGATCGTGTTGTTCTCGGTGACGACCAGGGTGTCCGGGGCGGCGTCGCCGACGACGTGGATGGCGACGTCGACCGTGACCTTCTCGCCGCGGATGACCGTGACGAAGTCGATGTGCTCGATCTGACGCTTGATCGGGTCGACCTGGACCTGCTTGGTCAGGGCGAGGTGCTCGGTGCCGTCGAAGTCGAGGGCGAGCAGCGCGTTGGAGCCGCCGTGCTTGAGCGCCATCATCGTCTGGTGGCCGGGCAGGGTGACGTGGAGCGGCTCGGCTCCGTGGCCGTAGATGACGGCGGGGATCTTGTTGTCGCGGCGGATGCGGCGGGCCGCGCCCTTGCCGAACTCGGTGCGGGTCTCCGCGGCGATCTTCTCGGTGTCAGACATGTTCACTCCTCATACGTTGGTCCGTGGGGGCCTCGGAAATGAAGAAGGCCGCGCTCCCGAATCGCGGGCGCGCGGCGTGATCCGTGCGGATCTGGCCGGCCCTGTCGATTACGGAGTGGGACTCCCTCGCCGAGGCAACCTGAGAAGACTAGACCCGTGCCGGCGTACCGGTCGAATCCACGGGCTCAGATCTTGTCGAGCGTCGCGCCGGTGCGGCTCAGGTGCTCGAACAGGCGGAGCGAGCCGAGGCCGATGACGACGTAGACCAGCCCGATCGCGAGCTCGGTCCCGACGAGGCCCTGGACCGACGACCAGCTGGCACCGTCGCCGAGCAGACGGGTTGCCTCGATCGCGTGGGAAAGCGGCAGGCAGCGCCCGATCGCCGCCATCCAGCCCGGGAGGTCGTCGAGGGCGACGTTGGTGCCGGTGAAGATCAGCAGGACGAGGAAGACCACGTTGCCCAGGGTCGCGCCGTCACGCCACACCAGGTTGATCGCGCCCATGACCAGCCCCAGCCCGGTCGAGGCCAGGGAACCAATCGCGACCACGAGCGCGATCAGCAGCCATGCGTCGCCGGGGATATGGGCGTCGAGGACCCACGACCCGATGGCGATGCCGAACATCGCGGTCACCCAACCGTTGACGATCACCGGCAACGATCGTCCGAGAAACAGCGGGATCCGACGCGCGGGGCTGATCAGCACCAGACCCAGGGTCTGGGAGAACCGCTCGCCGCCGATGGTGAACGTCATCGCGAACATGCACGGGATCGCTGCGTAGTTGAGGGCGTTGCCGATGACGTAGAACTCGTCGTTGCCCACACCTGCCGCCCGCCCGACATAGGCGAACAACAGGATCTGACACAGCGGGGACACCAGCGACGTGGGGATGTAGATCCACGGGTTCATCCAGTTGAACAACGCGCGGAAGCTCATCAATCCGCCGACGAAGAAGACCCTGAGGTTGCTCATGAGAGGGCCAACGTTCCCTCGCGGCGGGCAGCGTCGACCAGCCGTGAGCCCAACCAGGCGGCCAGCAGCCCATAGACCAGGCCGACGGCCAGGCACATGGCGAGGTCGAACCACGCGCTCTTCCCGTCGGCGGCTGCACGCATCGCCTGGATCGCCCAGGTCGTGGGCATCGAGTAGGACAACGGCAACATCCAGTCCGGCAGCAGTTGGAGGGGTACGACGAAGCCACCGAGCAGCCACCCCGGGTATTCCAGCGCCGAGCCGAGCGCCCACGCAGTGCGGTAGCGCACCACGGTCACCGACAGCAGGAAGCCGAAGAGAGCGATCGTGAAGGTGGCCATCAGCACGCTGAGGACGAAGACTGGCCAGTTCTGCACGTGCAGGGGCAGGTCGAACAGCCACCAGTCCCACAAGATCACGGCAACCACGCTGTAGAGCCCCAGCGTCGCCATCGCCGCCGTGATCGGGAGGATGACGTAGGAGAACGACAGCGGGGCGGCGACCAGGAGCTCCAGCGTGCCCGAGCGCCGTTCGCGCTGCATCAGGGTCGCGGCCGATGTGGTCTGCGAGGTGAAGATGCCCATCGCCGCGGCACCGATGCCGGCGAACAGCATGGCGTCGGGATCGCCATCGACGCGGTAGACCAGCAGCGCCGCTGTGGCGAACATCAGTGGGAACACGACCTGGAGGAATCCCTCGAAGGCCGAGAACATCATCACCCGCAACTGCAACCAGTAGCAGACCGCGAGCTGACGCAGCCGCGTCACGTCGCGGTCACCAGTTCGACGTACGCATCCTCCAGTGATGGGTCCCGGTGGCTGATCCGGCCGATGCGGGTCTCCCCCAGCTGCGCGAGCACCGCCTGCGTGACCTCGGCGCCGGGTTCGCACGCCACCACGAGCACCTGGGCCTGGCCGCGGTCCTCGATGGCCACGGTGCGTACGCCGCCGACAGCGCGAGCGGCACCGACGGCCTCGTCGGTGACGCCGTAGGTCTCGACCTCGAGCACCCGGCCGGAGCTGACGAGCGCCTTGAGCTCGGTCGGGGTGCCCTGGGCGACGATCTCGCCGGAGCGGATCACCGCGATCCGGTCGCACAGCTCGTCGGCCTCGAACATGTAGTGCGTGGTCAGCAGCACGGTCTTGCCCTGGTCGCGGAGGCCCGAGATCGTCGCCCGCAGCTCGCGAGCGCCGACCGGGTCGATGCCGATCGAGGGCTCGTCGAGGAAGAACACGTCCGGATCGTGCAGGAGCCCGCGGGCGATGTGGAGGCGCTGGCGCATGCCGCGGGAGTATCCCTCGACCTTCTCGCCCTCGCGGCCGGTCAGTCCGACCAGCTCCAGCAGCTCGCCGATCCGCTTCTTCTGCTCACGGGGCGCGACGCCGTACAGCTCGGAGAAGTAGCGCAGGTTGTCGAGTCCGCTGAGGCGCTCGTAGAGGCCACGGTCACCGCCGAAGACGTAGCCGATCCGGCGACGCACCTCGCGCACGTCGTGGACGACGTCGTGGCCGAGGACATTTGCCTGGCCCGACGTCGGGATCAGCAGCGTGATCAGCATCTTGATCGTGGTCGTCTTGCCGGCGCCGTTGGGGCCGAGCAGGCCGAAGAGCTCGCCCGGCGCGATCTCGAAGCTGACGCCCTTGACCGCCTCGACGTCCTTGCGGGTACGGCGAAAGGTGCCCGAGCGAGAGGTGAAGGTACGTCGTAGGTCGATGGCTTCGACGGCGAGAGTCACTCGGTCGACCCTAGAGGTACGGGTCGGTGATGTTCCTCAGATCTTCCAGCGATTCGCGCAGTGCGCGCATCTTGCGCGGGCCGAGCCGCTGCTCCCACTCGGCCTCGACGATCTGCTCCATCTCGCGCGCGCATGCCTGGGCCTCCCTGCCGCGCTTCGCCATCCGCACGAGCCTCGCGCGGGCGTCGGACGGGTCGGGGACGCGTTCGACGTACCCGCCCTTCTCCAGCTGGTTCACCAAGAACCCGGCCGTCTGCTTGGTGACCTGGGCCGCCTCGGCGAGCTCGGTGACTCGCGAGCCGCCCTCCGCGACCCGGGCAGCCAGCCGGCCCTGGGCGAGGGTGAGGTCGGCGAATCCGTGGGCCCGCAGGTGCGCAAGGATCCGTTCCTCGGCGTGCCGGGCGGAGATGAACATGAGCAGGGCGCTGGGCAGCTCCATGACTTCTCCCTCGGAATGCGTTGACAAACTGGACAGAGAGACTGACCATTTTAGTCAGTGAGACTGACTATATGCCGGGAGGGCGCGATGGAGACGCAGGCAGTGTGGGCGCACATCCACGCCGAGCGCCGCGCCCTCGCCGCAACCCTCACGGATCTGACGCCTGAGCAGTGGCAGGCCGACTCGCTGTGTGCCGGCTGGACGGTCCAGGACGTCGCCGCCCACGTGATCTCCCACCCGCAGATCGGCTGGGCACAGATGCCGGCGATGGTGGCCAGAAACTTCGGTCGCAGCTACAACGCGATGATCTTCCGGGAGGTCAAGCGCATGGGTGCGAGCTCGACCCGGGAGTCGATCCTCGCCGACTACGCGACCTACGACAGGTCGACGAGAAAGGTTCCGACCACCACGGTCCTCGAACCCCTCATGGACTGTCTCGTGCACCACCAGGACATCGTCCGTCCGCTCGGACTGCGCCGTGACATGCACCCGGAGGCGGCAGCCGTCGCGGCCGACCGGGCGCGCACGCTCGCGTTCCTCAGCGGATCCCGCAAGGTCGTCACGAGCACCCGGATGGTCGCCACCGACGTCGACTGGGTGCGCGGCAGCGGCCCCACGATCACGGGCCCGATCCAGGAGCTGCTGATGGTCTGCATGGGTCGGGCCCGGGTCGCGACCGAGCTCAAAGGGGACGGGCTGGAGCTGCTCGCCCGGGCTTGAGGGGTCCCGTCACAGGGCTGCGCCGGGGGTGGCGGCACATGCCAACTCCCACGTCCGCCTGGACGCGATCCGCCGCCACCTCGCGACCTGTTCGACGCCGACCGATCGGCGTACGCCTGGGTGAACTCAACTGCAGGCAGTTGGGATGGCCCATGGGCCATCCCATGCTCAGCGCGGACCGCGGCGCCGCGAAGTGCCTGCAGTTGACGGACCGATCTGAACGGGGCCGGCTGGAGCTGCTCGCTCAGGCATGACCGTCGAACATCGAGGTGACTGACCCGTCCTCGAACACCTCGCGGATGGCGCGCGCGATGAGCGGCGCGATCGAGAGGGTCGTGAGCTTGTCGAACTGCTTGTCGGCCGGCACCGGGAGCGTGTTGGTGACGACGACCTCGACCGCGCTCGAGTTCTTCAGGCGATCCACCGCAGGTTCGCTGAGGATCGGGTGGGTCGCGGCGATGATCACTCCCGCGGCACCGGCGGCGACACACGCATCGGCGGCCTTCACGATCGTGCCACCGGTGTCGATCATGTCGTCGGTGAGGACGCAGATCTTGCCCTGCACGTCACCGACGACGCGGTTGGCGACGACCTCGTTGGCGACGTCGATACGACGCGACTTGTGGATGAACGCCAGGGGCGCGCCACCGAGGCGGGCGGACCAGCGCTCGGCCACCTTGATCCGGCCGGCGTCCGGCGAGACGACGGCGAGCTCCTGGTCGCCGTACTTCTCCTTGACGTAGTCGGCCAGGATCGGCAGCGCCATCAGGTGGTCGACCGGGCCGTCGAAGAAGCCCTGGATCTGGTCGGCGTGCAGGTCGACGGTGATCAGCCGGTCGGCACCGGCGGTCTTGAAGAGGTCGGCGACCAGGCGCGCCGAGATCGGCTCGCGGCCACGGTGCTTCTTGTCCTGGCGGGCATAGCCGTAGAACGGCATGACCACGGTGATGCGCTTGGCCGAGGCCCGCTTCAGCGCGTCGACCATGAGCAGGTGCTCCATGATCCACTCGTTGATCGGCGACGTGTGGCTCTGCAGGACGAACGCGTCACAGCCGCGCACGGACTCCTCGTAGCGAACGTAGA
>JBDSPC010000152.1:0-7482 GCA_039914485.1 Nocardioides sp. | reverse complement strand
GTGGATGAGGCCGAGCAGGATGTGCTCGGTCCCGATGTAGTTGTGGGAGAGCATGCGGGCCTCTTCCTGGGCCAGCACGACAACTCGCCGGGCTCGGTCGGTGAACCGCTCGAACATGTGCGCTCCTTCACGTCTGTGCGTCCGCGTCACGGCCTCCGGAGAAGCCGGGCGGACAATGGGCTCAACGCCCGACTCCACCCTACGTGTTCCCACAGCCCCAGCGGAGTCGTCCGCTATCAGCGAACACGTCCGTTATTCGGCGTACGCCGCCGTCGCCACCGTCGCCCGGCGCGGGTTGAGGAACCAGACGCTCTCGCCGACGCCCGGGACGTGGCCAGCGACCTCTTCCTCACAGGCGATCTGGGTCAGCACGGTCCCACCGTTGATGCTCGGCGGGTTGTGCGCGATCCCCCAGCCGGCCTGGACGACCACCGGCGAGTAGGACACGCACGTCGAGCTGTCGAACGTGTCGCCGGGACCCCTGCGCGCCTCCATCGACGGTGCGACCAGGAGTCGCTCGAAGTCGCCGCTCGCCGCCGTCACCCCCACCGCTCGGGTGTCGGGCAGGGTGAGGACGGCCGCGTGCAGGTAGCCACGCTCCCGAGGCAGGTCGACCGGCGCCCCGCCCGGCGCGAGTGGATGCGGCACCACCTTGGTCAGCTGGACGCTCGCGAGGTATTCACCGTTGCCGGGCTCGTCCATGCCGGGGCTCAGGTAGCAGTCCTGCCGGTAGGTGATCGTGAACCGGCCGCTCCTCGGCAGCCGCCACAGGGCCGCGACCTTCTGCTGCACGCGCCGGTCGTTGTCGACGCGCCACAGCTCGGTCCGCTCGCAGCCAGGGTCGCCGCTGACCGGCGAGGAGACGAGGGTGACCAGGTCGCCCTGCTTGCCGCGGAAGTTGATCCGCAGCCGCTGGTCCCGGTCGTTCTGCCGCACCACCCCAGCGCCGTACGCACGACTGACGGTCTTGACCGAGGGTCGGTCGTCGCTGACCGCCGCCTGCGTGGGCACGGCGCTCGCCGCGGCCGCCAGGACCAGCGACGTCGAGAGAAGGACGGACAGACAGCGCATGAGCGATCCCGAGAGTCGAGGTGTGGTGCGTACGCATCCTTGACGCGCCGGACGCTGGGGAAGTTGCGCCGCCAGGTCACCACGTGCATACGGCGCCGCACCCTCGATGAGGACACGGCGCCGTACGGCAAGAGGTGGATCAGTGTGCGGAGTCGTAGGCCTGCTGGATGTCAGCGGAGATGCGGCCCCGCTCGGAGACCTCCATGCCCTGGCCCTTGGCCCATTCGCGCACGTCCTTGGTGTTGGTCGACGAACCGGCGGCCTTGCGCCCCCTGCGCGCACCGCCCGTCACCTTCCGGGCGTGCCCGACATAGCCGGCGAGCGCGTCGCGCAGAGCCGTCGCATTGCTGTCATTCAGATCGATTTCGTACGTCGTGCCATCAAGACCGAACGTGACGGTTTCGTCTGCGTCACTGCCGTCGAGATCGTCGACGAGAATGATGTTGACCTTCTGTGCCATGAATATTCCTCACGAGTTGTCCGGGGGTGTGGAATTGCATCCCAAGTAAAGACCCCTTGTCGCACTGGAGCAACCTGAGAGAAGACCACCGGGGCAATGGTCAGGAATTGCGTTCGAAGACGAGGCGCAATCCTTGCAACGTCAGCCACGGAGAATGCGCGGTGAAACAGGAACACTCTTCGCGCACGAGCGGTGCGAGATGGCCGGTCGAAATGACATTCACGGCTGTCACTTCCACCCCCAGCTCGGCAATCATGCGAGAAACCATGCCGTCCACCTGGGCTGCCACTCCGAAGAGCATCCCGCTCTGGAGCGCCTCGACCGTGTTCTTGGCGATCACCGAGCGGGGCCGCAGCAGCTCCACCTTGCGCAGCTGTGCGCCGCGCCGCCCGAGGGCCTCGAGGGAGATCTCGATGCCGGGGGCGATGGCGCCACCGATGTACTGCCCGCTCTCGCTCACCACATCGAAGGTCGTCGCCGTGCCACCGAAATCGACGACAATCGCGGGACCACCGAAATCATGGGCGGCCGCGAGCGCATTGATGATGCGATCGGCGCCCACCTCGCGCGGATTGTCCATCAGCACCGGCACGCCCGTGCGCACACCGGGCTCGACGACGACACTGCGAATACCCTCGAAATGCCGCGCCAGCATGTCGCGCCATTCGTGCAGCACCGCCGGCACGGTCGAGCACACGGCAATCGCGTCCACGCTCCGGCCGGTTTCGGCGAGAAGACCGCGCACCAGCACCGCCCATTCGTCGGACGTGCGGCGCTCATCGGTCGAGACCCGCCAGTGCGCGACGACTTCCGCGCCCTCGAGAAGACCGAGGACGGTGTCGGAATTGCCGATGTCGGCGGCGAGCAGTGTCATTCGTCGATGAGATCCATGCCGATGTCGAACACCTTCACCGAATGCGTCAGGGCGCCGACGGAGATGAAGTCGACCCCGGTCTCGCCGACCTCTCGTGCGCGTCCGAGGGTCAGCCCGCCCGAGGCCTCGAGCACCGCGCGTCCGGCGTTGATCGCGACCGCCTCGGCCATCATGGGGCTGGACATGTTGTCGAGCAGGATCCGGTCGCAGCCCGCGTCGAGGAGCTCACGCAGCTGGTCGAGGTCGGTGACCTCGACCTCGATCGGCAGGTCCGGGTAGGCCGCACGCACCGCCTCGAGCGCGGGCACGACGCCGCCGGCGGCAATGACGTGGTTGTCCTTGACCATCGCCATGTCGGAGAGCGAGAAGCGGTGGTTGACGCCGCCACCGCACCGGACGGCGTACTTCTGGAGCGCGCGCCAGCCGGGCAGGGTCTTGCGGGTGTCGAGCACGCGGGCGTTCGTGCCCTCGAGCGCCTCGACCCAGTGCGACGTGGCGGTCGCGACCCCGGACAGGTGGCTGGCGAAGTTGAGGGCCGTCCGCTCGGCGGTGAGCAAGCCGCGCGTCCGGCCGGCCACGCGCATGACGACGTCACCCGCGGCGACCCGCGTGCCGTCTGCGACGCGGTCGATGATCTCGACCTCGTCGCCCATGACGTAGCGGAAGACCATCGCGGCGACCCCCAGCCCGGCAACCACACCGGGCTCACGGGCCGCGAAGTCCGCGCGACCCCTGGCCTCGGCAGAGATCGTCGCGGCACTCGTGGTGTCGTCGGAGCCGTTGGGGAGGTCCTCCTCGAGCGCACGGACGATGTCGGCGTAGATCGCCGCCGGATCGAGTCCGGCGTCGGAGAGCTCGGTGACAAGGTCGGCCGGCAGCGCGGCGTACTCCCTCATCCGTGTACTCGCTTCGCTCCGCGCACGGATGAGGCACCAGACGGGCTGTGTTGGATGACTCGCTCGCTTCGCTCGCTCATGCGACGGCTCCTGTGGACGGGTCGGTGGAGGCAGCCGGCAGGAACGACTGCTCCAGCTGGCCGTCGACGAGGCGGGTGTCGATGTGTCCGGCCTGGGTGACGTCATCGCGCTCGGGGAAGTCCTCGCGCCAGTGCGAGCCGCGGGTCTCCTTGCGCCGCAGCGCGGCCTGGGCGAGGGCGCTGCTGATGACCTGGAGGTTGGTCGTCTCCCAACTGTCGACGCCCGGCACGACATCGCCGTCGGCGTCACGGTGCGAGAGCCAGTCGATGGCCTCGCTGATGCCGGCGGCGGAGCGCAGGACGCCGACACGGGTCGTCATCATCGCCTGGAGCTCGGGGCGCTCGGCCCAGTCGATCAGTCCGTCGTCACGCTTGTCCGGCGCCGGCGTCGACCACTCGCGCAGCTCGCCGGGCAGCACGTCGGCGATCCGGCGGGAGAAGACGAGGCCTTCGAGGAGCGAGTTGGAGGCGAGCCGGTTGGCACCGTGCACGCCGCTGCACGCGACCTCGCCGGTGGCGTAGAGCCCCGGCACGCTCGAGCGGCCGTGCAGGTCGCTGGCCACGCCGCCGGACGCGTAGTGCTGGGCCGGCGCGACGGGGATCAGCTCACTGATCGGGTCGACACCGTGCTGGCGGCAGACCGCGAGGATCGTCGGGAAGCGCTTCTCCCAGAACTCGGCACCGAGGTGACGAGCGTCGAGCCACATGTGCGGCCGGTCGGTCTCGAGCATCCGACGCGTGATCGCCTTCGCGACCACGTCCCGGGGCGCCAGGTCGGCGAGCTCGTGCTGCCCCACCATGAAACGGTTGCCCTCGAAGTCGACGAGGAACGCACCCTCTCCGCGGACCGCCTCGGAGATCAGCGGCTGCTGGCCCTGGGAGTCGGGGCCGAGATACATGACCGTCGGGTGGAACTGGACGAACTCCAGGTCGCGCAACGTCGCGCCCGCGCGCAGCGCGATCGCCATCCCGTCGCCGGTCGAGACGCTCGGGTTGGTGGACTGCGAGAACACCTGGCCGAGGCCACCGCTCGCCAGCACGATCGCCCGGCAGTGGGCCGCGCCGACGCCGTCGCGCTGACCCTCTCCGAGCACGTGCAGGGTCACGCCGGCCACGCCGCTGTCGTCGTCGAGCAGCAGGTCGACGGCCAGCGCGTGCTGGATGACCTCGATCTCGGGGGCGCGCTCGATCGCGGCGATCAGCGCGCGCTGGATCTCGGCGCCGGTCGCGTCGCCGCCGGCGTGCGCGATCCGGTCGCGGTGGTGACCGCCCTCGCGGGTCAGCGACAGCTCGCCGTCGTGGTGGTCGAACTCGGTGCCGAGCGCGATCAGCTCGCGCACGGCGTCGGGCCCCTCGGTCACCAGCGCCCGGACCGCCTCGACGTCACAGGCCCCGGCACCGGCGACGAGGGTGTCGACCAGGTGCTGCTCGGGGGTGTCGCCGGGACCGAGCGCCGCGGCGATGCCGCCCTGCGCCCACTGCGTCGAGCCGGCGTTGAGGACGTCCTTCGTGACGACCAGGAGCTTGAGGCTCCGGTCGGCGGCGTGGATGCGCAGGGCCGCGGTCAGCCCGGCAATGCCGGAGCCGATCACCACGACGTCGGCCCGGGTGGTCCACCCGGGCTCGGGTGCGGTCAGGCGGCCCGGCAGGCGTTCACTCATTCGGGCAGGCTAGCGGGCAAGGAAGTCGCCGCGCGTCAGCGCCGGATCCCCGAAGGTCTCGGCCGGGTCGAACCCGGTCGCCAGGACCTTGTTGTCTGCGTCGACGAAGACCACCGCCGGCTTGTACTCCTTGGCCTCCGCGGTCTCCATCTGGCCGTAGGCGATCAGGATGACCGTGTCGCCCGGGTGCACGAGACGGGCCGCGGCGCCGTTGATGCCGATCACGCCCGAGCCGCGCTCGCCGGCGATCGTGTAGGTCTCGAGGCGGGCGCCGTTGGTGACGTCGACGATGTGGACGAGCTCGCCGGACAGCAGGTCGGCCGCGTCGAGGAGGTCCTCGTCCACGGTCACCGAGCCGACGTAGTGGAGGTCAGCCTGGGTCACGGTGGCCCGGTGGATCTTGGACTTCATCATCGTGCGCAGCATCAGCTGCTCCTCTCGGGCGGGGTGCTGAAGTGGATGGGCATGTTGTCGATCAGGCGGGTACTGCCGAGCCTGGCGGCGACCAGGATCCGGCCCTCGCCGCTCGTAGGTGCCTCGCCCAGATCGACGCTGGTCAGCGCGAGGTAGTCGAGCTCGATCAACGGTTCGGACTTGAGCACGTTCATCGCGGCCCAACGCGCCGACGGGACGCCGTACGACGCCCGCTCGCGCGCCGCGTGCAACGCGCGGTTGAGGACGGCGGCGGCAGTGCGCTGCGCGGGGTCGAGGTAGCGGTTGCGGCTGGACATGGCCAGCCCGTCGGCCTCGCGCATGGTCTCGGCACCGACGATCTCGACGGGCAGGCAGAGGTCGCGCACCATCGCCCGGATGAGCGCCAGCTGCTGGTAGTCCTTCTGGCCGAAGACGGCGACGTCGGGCTGCACGAGCCCGAAGAGCTTGGCGACGACGGTGAGCACGCCGTCGAAGTGGCCGGGACGGGACTCGCCGTCGAGGATGGTGGCGAGCCGGCCGGGGTGCACCGTGACGCCGTCGCGGACCGAGTCATGGCTGAACCCGCCGGCGTACATCACCTCCACCGCAGGGGCGAAGACGACCGCGACGCCGTTGGCGCCGCAGAGCTCGAGGTCCTCGGACAGCGTGCGCGGGTAGCGGTCGAGGTCCTCGGTCGGGGCGAACTGCATGGGGTTGACGAAGATGCTGACGACGACCATGTCGGCGTGCTGCGCGGCCTCGCGCATCAGGCTGGCGTGACCCTCGTGCAGGGCGCCCATCGTTGGCACGAAACCGATGCGCTTGCCGTCCCGGCGGGCGGGAGCGAGCAGGGCGGAGAGCTCCTCGCGGGTGTTCGCGAGGGTGGGGCTGGTGGTCACGCCCAGCGGGCCCGGTTGCGTGCCGGTCGCGGTGCGACCCGCGACGGGTCGGCCGCATCGAGGACCTGGCGCATCTTCGCGGCCCGGATCGGCAGCAGGCGACCGTCGGTGACGACGCGATCGAGGGTGGCGCGGGCCAGGGCGAGGTAGGACGCCACCGTCTCGGGGGCGTTGGCGGTGATCTCGACGAGGTGGGCGCGGACCGTCTCGACGTCACCGCGGACGATGGGGCCGGTGAGCGCGGCGTCGCCGTGGGCGAGCGCGTTGTCCAGCGCGGCGTTGAGCAGGGGGCGGAGGGTGTCGGCCGGGTTGTCACCGCCGGCGGCGGAGAGCATCTCCATCGCCTGGGTCACGAGGGTGACGAGGTGGTTGGTGCCGTGCGCCAGGCCTGCGTGGTAGAGCGTGCGCTTGTCCTCGGCCACCCACATGGGCCGACCGCCGAGGTCGGCGACGAGCTGCTCGGTGACGGCTCGCTCACCCCCGCCGGCGGTGACGCCGAAGATCGCGTCGCGCAGCCGGGGCAGGTCGACCTGGGTGCCGGTGAACGTCATGGCCGGGTGCAGCGCGACGGTGCGCGCGCCGACGGCGGCGGCATCGGCCAGCACGGCGAGCCCGTGGGCGCCACTGGTGTGGACGACGAGCTGGCCCTCGCGGATCGCGCCGCTCGCGCTGAGCATGGCGACGACGTTGGCCAGCATGTCGTCGGGGACGGTGAGGAGCAGCAGATCGGCGGCGCGCGCAGCATCGCTGGGCTTCATCACCGGGGTGCCGGGCAGGAGGGACTCGATGCGGCCACGCGAGGCGTCTGATTCACCGGCGGCGGCCACGATCTCGTGGCCCGCGGTGCGAAGCGCGGCGGCGAGGACGGCGCCGACGCGGCCAGCGCCAACGACACCCACACGGAAGTGAGTCATGTGCGAACCCTTTCGTTCCAGTCCCGCCGACCACCCCTGGCGGGGCCGGTGTGGGTACCAGACTCGGTGCTCGATCTCTTGCTCGTGGAGCGTACGCCGCCTCAAACCGCCGTGTGAACAGGAAGTGAACGTGACCTATCCGACATTGACTCCGGTCGGACGGCGCACTCGATGGAGCGTGGTCGGCTGGTAGCCGAGGACGATGTAGTCATC
>JBDSPC010000109.1:0-3916 GCA_039914485.1 Nocardioides sp. | reverse complement strand
CGCCGCGCCCCGGCGACGACGTGCACGCGCTGCGTGAACACCACGAAGCGAGCCTCCTCCACCAGGCTCCCCGTGGGTGTCACGTCCACCGCGAGCCACAACCCGTCCGGCTCGAAGCCAACGACGGCCTTTTCCGTGCCGGAGCGCTCCTTGCCCACAGCGGACGAGGTGACCTGGAGGTCGAACTCGACCGCTCGGGCGTGCGCACCGCGGGTTCTCCGCAGCAGCTGCGTCGCCTCGACGAACGCCCGCTCCTCCGACGAGATGACGCCGGCCGGGATCCATGGCGCGCGTGGGCCGGTGGCGTCCATCCCGGGTCGGACCTTGTCCCCGTTGACCCAGACATCTCCCCAACTCATCCACATATCCTCGCACCAGTCCCCGGGCCCGGCGTCCGGAAGAGGGGACGTTGCCGACTGCTCCCGCTCCAAATCCTCAGCCGGTGTCGCACGCGAATCGCGTGTGTCCTTCCGTTACAGCACCACGCAGGGACGCGGCCTCGAACAGGCCGCCCGTGGCCACGCATCGAGAACCGGTGACCACCTCTACGCAGTCGCCACGAGCGGGGCAACTTCGTTGCCGAGGAGCTCGATACCGCGGAGAAGGTCGTTGTGGGCCAGCCGCGGGTTGGTCATTTGCAGAGACAGTCGGTTCACCCCACCCAGTTGTTCGGAGACGCGATGGATCTTGTCAGCCACCGTCTGCGGGTCACCCATGAAGAATGCGCCGTTCGGGCCCGACGTGGCGTCGAACTGTTGCCGGGTCGGCCGGGGGAAACCTCGCTCCCTGGAGACCTTGGTGAACATCTCCTCCCATCCCGGGTAGACGGTGTCCGCCGCTTCCTGGGTGCTACCGGCGACAAACCCGAACACGTGCAACCCCACCTGAAGCTTGTCCGGCGAGTGACCGGCCTGAGCGCCCGCGCGCCGATAGAGCTCCACGAGCGGAGCAAACTGTCGCGGCTCGCCGCCGATGATCGCCACCATCAGCGGCAGGCCAAGCAGTCCGGCGCGTGCGAATGACTCGGGGGTCCCGCCGACACCGACCCAGATCGGAAGCGGGTCCTGCACCGGGCGCGGATAGACGCTCTGACGGACCATGGCCGGACGATGCCGCCCCGACCAGGTCACCTCGGCAGCATCGCGGATCCGCAGCAGCAGTTCGAGCTTCTCTGTGAAGAGAGAGTCGTAGTCGGCGAGGTCCAGTCCGAAGAGAGGGAAAGCCTCCGTGAACGAGCCGCGGCCCACCACCAGATCAATCCGTCCCTTTGAAATGATGTCCAAGGTCGCGAACTGTTGGAATACCCGCACCGGGTCGGCCGCACTCAACACCGTCACCGCGCTGCCGAGCCGGATGCGCTCCGTGCGGGCAGCTGCGGCCGCGAGGATGATCGCTGGGGCCGAATCGAAGTACTCGCTGCGGTGGTGCTCGCCGATGCCGAAAGAGTAGAGCCCGACGCGGTCCGCGAGCGTGATCTCCTCCAGCAGGTGCTCCATCCGCTCCGCAGGCCCGATGACGTGGCCGGTGGCGGGATCCGTCACGGTGGAGACAAAGCTGTCCACGCCTAGATGCATCGTTCCCTCTCCTTGCTGATCGGGTGGGTCGACCCATCGTTCCACGCTCGCGAAGCCTCAGTCAGGGACCCGTCGTACCGCCGCCTGTGATTGTCAAGAACTCATGCCGTCATGCACGGGGGACGGCGGGACGGCGGGACGGACGACCTTCGGGGGGCGCTTCGTGAATGCGATTTGCCGGGACAGCATCGCAGCAGTGGCCCGCGCGGGCGGAGTGGTCATACGACCAATTCGGCGGAGCATTCCGCGACTGTGCTCGGCGGTATCCGATCGATCAAACGGACCCTGGAACGGGGAGATCCGCGCCCGACGCTCGGGCGCCGTCGCCAGA
Source organism: Nocardioides sp. (assembly GCA_039914485.1). GTDB lineage: Bacteria > Actinomycetota > Actinomycetes > Propionibacteriales > Nocardioidaceae > Nocardioides. Next base: position 2,011 of record JBDSPC010000109.1, on the reverse strand, counting down.
AGGCTGCTGCGCCGTCGCGAGGTTCGAGAGCACAGGCAGGGTGATGACGAACTCCGACCCGGGGTCGGCTGCGCGGTGAACGACGTCACCCCCGTGGGCCTGCGCGAGCAGCCGGACGATCCAGAGCCCGAGCCCGACGGACTCGGGGTTGCCGTCGGTGCGGTTGAGCCGCTGGAAGAGCTGGGGGCGATCGGCAGCTGGCACGCCGTCACCGTGGTCGCGGACGAAGATCTCGACACCGGCGCCAGCCGACCGTGCGCCGATCACCACCGGAGGCTTGCCATGCCGCTGGGCGTTGGTCCCGAGGTTGACCACCATCTGCTGCAGGCGCATCGGGTCGGCACGGACGGTGAGGCCGGAATCGACGTCGACGCTGACATCGGTCCCGCCCAGTAGCTCCGCGACCTGCTGCGAGAGCTTCTCCACGTCGACGTCTTGCCAGTCCAGGAGCAGCTTGCCCCCCTCGACCCGCTCGAGGTCGAGCAGGTTGGTCGCCAGAGTTGTGAGTCGCGAGGTCTGGCGAGCGGCGGCGGCCACGAGTGGCCGCAGGTGGGCCGGGAGATCGGCGTCGTCGGCGATGATCTCGAGCACACCTTCGATGGTCGTCAGGGGAGATCGCACATCATGCGCCAAGGTGGTCATCAAGGCGGCACGCCAGCGCTGCTCCTCCACGATCACCTCACGAGCGGCCTTGAGACGTCGGACGCGCCCCTCGATGATCAGGCCGATGCTGACGGCGAACGAGACGAGCAGGACGGCGCCCAAGAGCAACTGCCGCGGCGCGTCGCTGACCAAGACAGCGACGAGATACGTGGACGCGGCGACCGGTGCGTTGGCGAGGATCATCCGCCGGCTGTGGTGCAGCCCCATCCAGGCAAACGCAAGGACGAAAAAAGCACCGGAGCCAGAGCCGATGCCGCCGCCGATGGCCCACGTCGACCCGCCGATCAAGGTCCAGGCCGCCAACGCGAGTCCTGCGGTGCTGCGGGCTGGCCAGCGGCGCCACGGCAGCAGGAACGTCACGACGGTGAGAGTGAGGTCGGTCGCGGCGATCACGAGGAGAGGGTCGCGGCGATCGGGGACGGAAGCGATCGCGGCCAGGCTCAGGACGGCCGAGATGAGGAAGAGTAGACCGGCCTGGCGGGCAGCTCGGGGGGCGTCGGCCTCGCTACTCGCGGTGTCGAGGGGGGCGACCATACGCTCAGGCTAGAGCGCGGTGCGCTGGTCGTGGGGCACGCACTGCACATCTCAAGGCTTGGCCCCCCCGCCACGCCGTGGCCGCACCCGGCTTGAAAGGTGTCCCACAGCCTCGTCCGCAGATGCGCGTCAGGCACACTGCAAGCGTGTCCGACCCGCTGCGCAACCTGCTCGCCGCGCCGCCCGACCTCCCGGTCACCGCGGGTCTGGCCTCTCTCGTCGAGGCGCTTCACTCTCGCGGAGTCGCGGTGGTCCAGGCACCGCCGGGCACCGGCAAGACGACCTTGGTCCCACCCGCGGTCGCGGGGGTTGTCGCCGGACGGGTCGTGGTCACGCAGCCCAGCCGCATCGCAGCCCGCGCTGCCGCCCGCCGGCTGGCGCATCTGCTGGGCGAACCGGTTGGCGAGACGGTCGGATACGCCGTACGCGGAGACCGACGCAGCAGTCGACGTACACGTGTCGAGATCGTCACGACCGGCCTGCTGCTCCGGCGGATCCAGCACGATCCCGAGCTGGCCGGCGTCGGGGCCGTCGTGCTCGACGAAGTCCACGAGCGCCACCTCGACGCCGACCTGACCTTCGCGCTTCTCATCGACGTCCGGGCCAACCTGCGTGATGACCTGTGCCTGGTGGCGATGTCGGCCACCGTCGAGGCCGAACGGACGGCCGCCCTGCTCGGCGGCGGCGCTCCGGTGATCCGCGTCCCGGGTGCCCTGCATCCGGTCCAAGGGGTCTGGTGTCCGCCGCCTGCGGGGGTGCGCCGTACCGACGACCGGGGGATCACCCCGGCGTTTCACGACCATGTCGCAGCGAC
>JBDSPC010000003.1:0-21848 GCA_039914485.1 Nocardioides sp. | reverse complement strand
CGACGGTCTCGGGGGCGTGGTTGGGGAACAGGTTGATGACAATGTCACCCTGGTTGGTCTTCAGGGTGGCCTTGGGGTCCGCCATGGTGGTGCCTCTCGCGTGGGGTGAAGTCAACGCACCGATCCTGCCATGACCCCCCTCACCCGCACGGGGGCTGGTCGCCTCATGGGGTGCATGGTGAGATGGGGTCATCTACGTCTAGGAGGACACGCATGCGAATCCGCAAGCAGAAGTCGCTCATCGACCGGGCTCAGGACTACGTCGAGTCGGTCGCTGAAACCGTCATTCCCCAGCTCGAGGCGGCCTACGTCGCCGCCCGGGACCAGGTCGGACCCGCGCTCAGCGACGCCCGCGAGAAGGCAGGCCCTGCGCTCGCCGATGCGCGTGATCGCGCCGTACCCCTCCTGCAGGACGCCCGGGACAAGGCAGCGCCGGTCATCGCTGAGGGCCGCGCCCTCGCGGCCGAGAAGGCCGCCGCGGGCGCCGCCGTCGCTGCCGGTCACGCCGCGACGTCGCGTGACTTCGCTGCCGCCAAGGTGGCCGAATTCCGTGCCGAGCCGGAGCCCCAGGGCTCGAAGCTGAAGAAGGTGTTGTTCATCGGCGGCCTGCTCGCCATCGGTGGCGCCGTCTTCAGCAAGCTGAAGCAGTCGGGCGAGAGCAGCAACTGGCAGTCGTCCTACGTCCCGACGCCCCCGCCTGCGCCGGCGGCCACGGCCCCCGTCGCCGACCCGGCGGCGCCCGCGCCCATCCAGCCGCTGCCGACCGACTCGGCCGACGATGTCGCGGGCAGTGACCCGAGCGAGGCGATCAGCGACGCCGCCGAGGCGCCGCACGACGTCACCACCCCCGACGCGCCCGCCGAGATCATCGACGTCGACGACGTGCCGGAGAACAAGAGCTGACGGCACCAACCACGAGGCCTCCCCCGCGCGCGCTCAGCGCCGGGGGAGGTCTTTCGGTTTGTTGTCGTCGATCCAGGTGTCGATCCGCTCCCACCAGCCGAAGAGCCAGTCGATCCGCTCATCACGGTCGGCGGGGATCTCGGCGCGCGGGACCTCCCACCAGCGCATGACCAGCTCCTTGTCCATCGGCAGCTCGCGCCAGACGTCGCCGATCGTGAGCATGTGGTCGAGCCCGGTGTGCGCGACCAGCACGACGTCGGCCTCGGGCGCCGCGTCGAGGGCCGCCAGGAATCCACCGGGGCGGGGCGCCAGCACGTTGGTCATCCGCTCGGCCCGCTCGGCCATCCGCTCCAGCCCGAGCTTGCGCAGCCGCGCGATCGCGCGGTCACGGCGAGCGGGCGTGAAGTTGCCGCCCTCCGGGAAGATCACGAACGCGTCGTTGTCGTCCAGGCCGCTCGCCAGCCGCGCGATCTTGGTCTCGAACTCCTCGCCCGGGCCGGGGTTGGGCGAGATGAACGACGCCGGGATCCGGTTCAGCAGGACGTCGATCGCCGGGTCCCACGCCAGGGTGTCCTTGAGCACCACGCGCGGCTCACGGTTGTACCAGTGCAGCAGCGCATACATCAGCGTGAACGAGTCGCCCGGCCCCGCGTGCCGGCAGCAGACGAGGATCGGCCGTGTCGGGTGCGCGGCCGGCGCCGGGCCGTCGGTGCGGATCCGCAGCGCCAGCACGCGCCGGGCCTCGCGGAAGAAGGCGACCAGCACCCACTGCACCAGGTCGTAGTGGATGCCCGCGAAGTACGGCGACCTGATCCGCCATCCGAAGCCGGAGGCCAGCCACAGGCCGAGCAGCACGAACAGCAGCAGCGACTCGGCCGTGAGGTAGAGGATCAGCACCCACAGCAGCCGCAGGGCCCGCCAGCGGCCGGGCACGATCGGTGCCAGCGCGGCCGCGATGATCAGCCACAGCGGCAGGCTCAACCAGAGCGCGGCGGTCAGCAGCACGACCGCAGGAGCGATCACCAGCCGCCGCAGCGCCCAGATCATTGGAGGTGCTCGTCCAGGTACGCCGTGGAGGCGTCGTACGTCGCATCGATCCGTCGCTGCACGGAGTCGAAGTCGCGGAAGGCGAGCATGCTGTCGTCCTTGCTCGAGGTCCCGGCGGCCGGTAGCACGTGGGCCTCGACCTCCTCGGGGATCTCGGCCAGCTCGCGCTGGAACCGGTGCCGGCGTGCGACCTCGAAGCTCACCCGCGCAACCTCCCACGGTCGCCGCGGCGGCGCCAGCGGCCGGTCGATGCGGCCGACCTGGAGCACGAAGATCCGGGTCGCGCCGAGCCCGACAGCCCGGCCGACCGGGATGGAGTTGACGATGCCGCCGTCGAGGAAGTGCTCCTCGCCGTACTCCGTCGTGGCCACCGCCGGCGGCAGCAGGCCGGGGACGGCGGCGCTGGCCAGGATCGCGGGCACCAGCGGGCCGCTCATGAACCAGTGCTCGGCGGCGCGCTCGATGCTGGCCGCGCAGACCCCGAAGGTGACCGGGAGGTCCTCGAAGGTGAGGCCGCCGAACTCGTCGACCAGGCGCTCGCGCAGGGGTTTCGCGGAGAAGACGTGCGTGCCGCCGGTGGCCACCACGCGGCGTACGGTCCGCAGGGGCCGGTCGCGGAACAGCTCGCTGCCGTCCGAGGCCCTCGCCGCAGCGGTCGATGCCCACAGCTCCGTCAGCCGCTCGATCACATCGATCGACGGGTCGCGCGCCACAAGGGCGCCGTTGAGGGCGCCGACGCTGGTGCCGAGGACGATGTCCGGGACGATGTCGCGCTCGAAGAGGGCCCGGAGCATGCCGACCTCGACGGCGCCGAGCACGCCACCGCCGCCGAGCACGAACGCCGTGGTCACGACGTCAGCGCAGCTCAGCGTGCTCGGCACGCAGCCGGGACACCACGTTGTGCTCGACCCAGAAGATCAGCACCGGGATGAGTCCGGCCAGCAGCATCAGCACGAGGTACTGCAACGACCAGCCCGCCCGGCGCGAGAGCAGGAAGGCCACGACGACGTAGACGATGTAGACCCAGCCGTGGATCAGCGCGACGGTGCCGGTGAGGCTGTCGCCGAAGGTCTGGAGGTCGGTGCCCTCGGTGAGGGTGTACTTGAGGACCATTCCCACCGCGAGGGCCAGGAGGAGGACGCCGACGACGAAGGCCAGCGCGCGGTAGGTGAGGAAGAGGTTGCGCACGCGCCTCAATCTACCGACGCTGCCTCCACCTCCATGACGGCCTGCTCGTCGCGGACCCAGCGCCACCAGACGAAGGCCGCGAACGCGCCGAAGAACCACCACTCGAAGGCGTAGAGCAGGTTGCGCAGCGCGGTGAAGGTGCCGACCTCGGGCAACGAGTCGAGGGTCGCCGGCTCGAGCCCGGCCCTCGGCGAGGTCGCGACGACATAGGCGCTGTAGAGGTCGTTGTCGACGCGCTGGATCGCGTCGGCGGTGCGGAGCTGCGGGACGACGTCGTCGTCGGGGTCGTCGTCGAAGGAGCCGTTGCCCTCGGGCGGCTGCAGCCAGCCGGTCACGGATCCGGTCCCGCTCGGGACGAGCCCGGGATCCTGGGCACCGGTCCACCCGATCACCACCGGGATCGCCGGGTCCGAGGTCGACCCCACCGCGAGCGGCACGACCAGCCACAGCCCGTCGCGCCCGGCGTCCTCACGGCCGGACACGTAGAACGCACCGTCGGGCAACCACTCACCCTCCAGCGTCACCGGCCGCCCGACGTCGGCGCCGGGGAACGGGTCGTCCGGACCCATCACATCGATCAGCGGCAGCGGCGTCAGCTGGGTCAGGTCGCGCGCCTCGGCCGCGCGGCGGTCCTGCCAGGCCTGGAGCTGCCACCAGCCGAGCGCGCCCGCGATCGCCACGAGCACGAGGGCCAGCGCGGTGGGTCCGAGCAGTCGCTTCAAGGAGTCCTCACAGCCCGGTGGGCTCTTCCATCGGCGTCACTTCGTTGCAGACCGCGAACGGCAGCAGGTCGGTCAGCGTCGCGGTCGCGGTGGCGACCGGTGCGGCCACGTCGTAGCCGATCCGGCCGCTCGACGGGTCGACCACGGGGTTGGCGAACGCGTCGGAGAAGCCGATGGAGCCGCCCGTCGGCCTCAGTGTCGTGGAGACGACGGTGGCGAGGTCGGAGCGGGCGAACAGGTCGGCGCGGCCGGCTCCGAGCCGGGCGGTGGCCACGCCGTCGGCGAAGCTCACGGAGAAGACGCCCAACGAATCGAGGTCGGTCGGGTCCTGCTGGCCCACCACGGCCTCCTGGTCCTCGATGTCGGCGTCCGGTCCGAGCACGGTGCCCAGCGGCACGCACCCGACGCGGTAGTACGTCGACTCGGCCGGGGTGTCGCTGGCCAGGTCGGCGATGCCCTCGATGGTGCCCCACGACTCCTCATCGCCCGTCGCCATACCGACCGAGACGAGGTGCCGCGCGGGATCCACGGTCGCGCCGGACAGCCCGGCGACCCCGTCCGTGACGGCCCGCTCGACGGGCGCCAGGTCGAGATCGGGCCGGAAGCCGAGGATCCAGCCGGCACCGGCGGGGGTGGCGAAGTGCGCCTCCCAGTCGACGTCGTCCTGGGTGAAGCCGTAGTCGAGCATCAGCCGCGAACTCTCCGCGACCAGCATCCCCTCGGTGAGCAGCACGCTCTCGCGCCGGGCCCGCTCCCAGTAGTCCGTGCGGTCGCTCATCAGGTCGTCGCTGGTCAGGTCGGGCATGCCCAGCGCCGCGCGCGACTCGTCGAAGTCGGTGATGGTCACCACGGTCGCATCGGCGGGCACCAGCGTCAACGCCGACTGTCCGGCCGCGACGTCGTCGCCCGGGTCGTACGGCGCAATCGTGGCCGCGGGCTCGGCCGGCAGCTCCTGCGCCGTCAGCTCGGGATCGCCGCACCCCGCCAGCACCGCGGCGGTCGCCAGGCAGACCAGCAACGGGCGCGGGAAATTCACGCGGCGAGTCTGCCACTCGGCGTACGCACGACGTGAGCCCGCGTACCCTTCGACTCGACCGAGATCGCACTGGCGATCGCGCGCGAGAGGGCCGACGAACACATGACTGCCACGACTGGCACCGCACCCGGATCGGAAACGGCGACCACGGGGTCCCTCACCGCCGAGCAGGCGACCTGGTTCGCGTCCGCCTTCTCCGACATGGCCGACAACATCGGTCGCGCGGTCCTCGGCAAGGACCACGTCGTCCGGCTCGCGCTGACCTGCCTGCTCTCCGAGGGCCACCTGCTGCTCGAGGACCTGCCCGGAACCGGCAAGACGATGCTGGCCCGCGCCCTGTCCAACACCATCGAGGGCACGCACGCGCGGATCCAGTTCACCCCCGACCTGCTGCCGACCGACGTCACCGGCGTCACGGTCTACGACCAGCACAAGGGCACCTTCGACTTCCACCAGGGCCCGATCTTCCACGACATCGTGCTCGCCGACGAGATCAACCGCGCCTCGCCCAAGACGCAGGCCGCGCTGCTCGAGGTGATGGAGGAGGGGCACGTCACCGTCGACGGCATCACCCACGACGTGCCGCACCCCTTCATGGTGATCGCGACCCAGAACCCGATCGAGCAGGCCGGCACCTACCGCCTGCCCGAGGCCCAGCTCGACCGCTTCCTGATGAAGACCTCCGTCGGCTATCCCGACGCCGCCGCCACCGAGGAGCTGCTGCTCGGCTCGGCGGTGCGCGACCGCGCCTCGCTGGTCACCCCGGTCGCCAGCCGACAGGTCGTCACCGACCTCACGCGTCTGGCTGGTGAGGTGTACGTCGACCGCGCGGTCGTGCGCTACGTCCGCCAGCTCGCCGAGGCGAGCCGCGAGCTCCAGCACGTCAAGATGGGGCTCTCCGCCCGTGGCTGCCTGGCCCTGGTCCGGGTCGCGAAGACCTGGGCCGCCGCCGACGGCCGCACCACGGTGCTCCCCTCGGACATCACCACGCTGGCCGCCCCGGTGCTGTGCCACCGCCTGCTGCTCGACCCGCAGGCGCAGTTCAGCGGCGTCTCGGTCGACGACGTGATCGAGCGGCTGCTGGGCTCGGTCGAGCCCCCGACCGCGCGCGACTGACCATGTTGACCAGGGCGGGCCGAGCGGCTCTCGCTCTCCTCCGCGTGCCCACCGCGACCGGTCGCGCGGTCATCGTGCTCGCGCTGACCGCGTGGGCCGTCTCGGCCTACACCGAGATCGTCGAGCTCCGGATGGTCGCACTGATGTGCGCGCTGGCGGTGCTGCTCGCGGTCCCGTGGCTGCTGTTCCCGATGCGGGTGCGAGCCGCGTTCGCCCTGCGCCCGCCCCGTGCGGTGGCCGGCGAGCAGGTCGACATCGCCCTGTCGGCCGTCAACGACGGCAAGCTCTCCCTGTGGCAGCCGCTGGTCAACCTCCCGGTCGGTGGTCGCGACTTCTGGCTCCGCATGCCCACCCTGACCCCGGCCGTGCGCACCAGCCACGACCTGCTCGTCGACGACCTGTCGCGTGGCGTGCTCGACGCCGGTCCGGCGATCGCCGTACGCACCGATCCGTTGGGGCTGCTGCGCAAGACAGTGCGCTGGTGCGAGCCGGTCGAGCTCTACGTCCGGCCGCGGATGGCGTTGCTGTCGACGCTCGGCTCCGGGCAGGTGCGCGACCTGGAGGGCGTGCCCAGTGACCGGGTGTCGATGAGCGATCTGGCCTTCCATGCGCTGCGGGAGTACGTCCCCGGTGACGATCTGCGCCACGTGCACTGGCGCTCGTCGGCGCGGGCGGGCGAGCTGCTGGTGCGGCAGTACCACGACACCCGCCGCAACCACGCGACCGTCGTGCTCGATCCGACGCCGGACGCCTATCGCACGGACGAGGAGTACGAGCTCGGCGTCTCCATCGCGGCCTCGCTGATCATGTGCGCTGCGCGCGAGGAGTACGACGTCAGCCTGCTCAGCGGCCGCGAGCAGATCACCTCGCTGCCGGGCGGGGCGGTGCTCGACGCCACCTGCCGGGTGCAGCGCGAGCCGGAGGCCGAGCCGCTGCCCGGCGAGATCCACCGCGCGATCATCCTCGCGCCGGAGACCAGCCTGCTGTTCGTGATCACGGGTGCGGCGCAGGACGACCTCGACGACATTGCCGCCGCGCTGCTGATGGTGCCCGCGGAGACCCGGTGCGTGGTGCTGCGGGCCGCGCCGGGCGAGCCCTCGACCGTGCTGCGCCAGCACGGCCACGAGCTGATCACGGTGGGCTCGCTGTCCGAGCTCCCCGGCGTGCTGGCGGCGTCGTGAACTTCCAGGCACGCCCGCTGCCCCGCTACGCGGGCATCGACCTGCTCGCGATCGTGGTGCTCACCGGGATCGCGATCAGCGGCTTCTGGCCGACCTTCGCGGGCTACCGCTGGCTGATCGTCGCCGCCGTGGGCGCCGGGATCGGGATGGGCTGGGCGCTGCTGGTGATCACCGTGCGCCTCGGCCTGGACATCGTCCTGGAGTCGATAGTCGTGCCCTACTTCCTCACTGCCGGTGGCGTTGCGCTCGGTGCCGCGGGACTGTTCCTCGGCGTCCCCGACGCCGAGGTGGTCAACCGGGTGCTGTCGGGCACCTTGACGTCGTGGCGCGCCCTGGTGGAGACCGCGCCGCCGGTGGACAGCTCCGGCGCGGTGCTGCTGATCCCCTACGCGCTCACCTACTTCCTCTGCTGCACGGCCACCGCCATGGCCCTGCGCAGCCGACGCGCCGCGCTGCCCGTCGTGCCGTTGTTCCTGATGCTGGGCGTGGTGCTGTTCCTCGGCTTCCCGCAGGCGTTCTCCGTCGTGCTGCAGGGCGTCGCCTTCGGCGGCGTCGCGCTGGCCTGGGTCGGCCACCGCGGGATGCGGATCGAGGCCGGCCGCAGGGCCGACCCGAGCCTGGGTGTGGTGCCCTTCGGCCGCGTCGTCTCGGCACTGCTCGTCGTCGGGGTGGTGGCCACGGCCACCTTGCCCTTCCTCGACTCCATCGCCCCGGACCGCCGACTGGTCCTGCGCGAGACCGTGACGCCGTACGACTCGGCGTACATCGAGACCCCGCTGTCGGCCTTCCGCCGCTTCCGCGACCAGGGGCCGGGCGTCTACGACAACCTCGCCGACACGAAGCTGTTCCGGGTGCGCGGGGCGGCGACCGGCGAGCGTGTGCGGGTGGCGGTGCTCGACCGCTACGACGGCAAGCGCTGGTATGCCGCCAACGACACCAGCTCCACCGACTTCTCCGACCGCTTCCTGCGCGTCTCGTCGCGGATCGACAACCCGGCCGCCGGCGAGGAGCAGCTCTTCACGTTCTTCATCCGCAACAAGTGGGACCTGCCGTGGGTGCCGACGATCGGGGCGATGCAGGCGTTCGAGTTCTACGACGACTACGCCAGCGACCGGCTGCCCGACCTGCGCTACAACCGGGCCACCGACACCGCGCTGCTGCCCGGCGGGCTCGACGTCCGCGAGGACTACGTCATCTCGGCGATCCCGCTCGCCGACCGGCTGACCGAGAAGAACAAACCGTGGCCCACGCCCGACACCGAGCTCCAGGACGCCGCGCAGTTCCTCGACATCCCGGCGCAGGCCTGGTCGATCGGCGCGAAGACCGACATGCAGGCGGTCTTCAAGGTTGCGGAGCGACTGCGGATGCGCGGGCGCTACAGCGACGGCGCCTACGGCTGGGAGACGCAGTTCGAGGCCGGCCAGGACTCGCTCCGGCTCGATGAGGGGTTCGTCAACGCCCCGGCGATGGTCGGCAACGATGAGCAGTACGCCGCCACGATGGCGCTCCTCGCCAACCGGCTCGGCGTCCCCGCCCGCGTCGCCGTCGGCACCGAGCTGAGCAAGTTCGGCGTGATCAAGGGCAAGCACCTCGACGCGTGGGTCGAGATCCGGGTGGCCGACGGGTCGTGGCGGGTGCTGGAGACCTCGGAGTTCATGGGGCACCGCGCTCCCAAGCGCTCCGACGCGAAGCTGGCTCCGGTCCGGCTGCCCCCCGAGCGGCAGAACCAGCCGCGACCCTCGCAGGAGCCGGAACCGGAGGAGCAGCGCGAGCTCGAGGATCAGCCGAAACAGGAGGAGCCGGACGAGCCGCTCCCCCGGTGGCCGCTGTTCCTGCTGATCCCCGCGTCGTTCGCCGCGATTCCGGTCGCCAAGGGCGTGCGCCGCCGGCGCCGGCGCTCCGCACCCGTTGCCTCGGCCGCCTATCTCGGCGGCTGGGAGGAGCTCCTCGACACGGCGCGAGATCTCGGCATCGCCGTACCCCCTGCCAGCACGCGGCCCGCCCAGGCACGCGCGTTGGGCATCTCACCGAAGCTTGCTCGGGAGGCCGACGTCGCGGTCTTCACGCCCACCGAGCCGGTGGCGGCCGGTCCCTACTGGGACCGCGTCGACGAGCAGCGTCGCCGCCTCGCCTCGAAGTCGCCCGGGTGGCGGATCGCGCTCGCGCCCCTGAACCCCGCGTCGTTCTTCCGCAGGCGCCGCTGACAGGCTTGCTTATTGCACTAAGCACCCTTTATTCTCATGAGGTGTTGACCGACCGCGAACAACAGATCCTGGACCTGCTGCGCCGTGACCCGTTGATGGGTTCGGAGGCCCTCGCCTCCGCCCTCGGCACCACCCGCGCCTCGATCAACGTGCACCTGTCCAACCTGGGCAAGAAGGGCGCGATCCTCGGCCGCGGCTACGTCCTGGCCGAGAGCCCCGGCGCGGTCGTGATCGGCGGCGCCAACATGGACCTCAAGGCCCGCAGCCACGCCAAGGCGACCAGCCACACCAGCAACCCCGGCCACGGCTCGATGGCGCCGGGCGGCGTAGGTCGCAACATCGCGGAGAACCTCGGGCGCCTCGGCAACCGGGTGCACCTGGTCAGCGTCGTCGGGCGCGACCCGCTCGGCGAGAACCTCCTGAGCCACACCGCCGCCGCCGGCGTACGCATCGAGCACGTCGCCCGCACCGACCGTCCGACCGGCACCTACACCGCCGTCCTCGATGCCGACGGCGAGCTGATCGTCGCGATCGCCGACATGGACGCCACCGCCGACCTCGGTCCCGACCAGATCCAGTCCGCGCGCGACGTGATCGCGACCGCCGGCGTGCTGGTCATCGACGGCAACCTCGGCCGCGACGCGCTCGAGCACGCACTCGACCTGTCGGGCAGCGTGCGCACCATCTTCGAACCGGTCAGCGTGCCCAAGGCCGCCGGCCTCAAGGACGCCCTCGACGGCCGGGTCTACGCCGTGACGCCCAACCGCGACGAGCTCGCAGCCCTGACCGACCTGCCGACCCGCACGGACAAGCAGGTGCGTACGGCGACCGCCGCCCTGCACGGTCGCGGGATCGAGCTCGTGTGGATCCGCATGGGTTCGCGCGGCTCCCTCCTGAGCGGCCCGGACGGCGTGGTCGAGATCCCCGCCGTACCCACCACCGTCGAGGACGTCACCGGCGCCGGCGACGCGATGCTCGCCGCCTTCTGCCACGTCCTCCTCGAAGGGGGCTCCCCCGGACAGGCCGCGCGCTTCGGGCACGCCGCCGCCGCACTCACCATCGCCAGCCCCCACACCGTCCGCCCCGACCTCACACCACAACTGATCAAGAAGGCCCTCTCATGACCACTCCCCACCCCTCCCTCCGGCTCACCGACGAGGTCGCCCAGGCCCTCGCCGACGGAGCCCCCGTCGTGGCGCTCGAGAGCACGATCATCAGCCACGGCATGCCCTACCCGCAGAACGTCGAGATGGCGACCGAGGTCGAGCGCATCATCCGCGAGGGCGGCGCCGTCCCCGCGACGATCGCGGTGCTCGACGGCGTCTCGAAGATCGGCCTGGACGAGTCCGCGCTCGAGCTGCTCGCGACGAGTCCCGACGTCGCCAAGGTCAGCGTCCGCGACCTGCCCTACGTCATTGCTCGCGGGACCCACGGCGCCACCACCGTCGCCGCGACCATGCGGCTGGCCGCCCTGGCGGGCATCAGCGTCTTCGTGACCGGCGGGCTCGGCGGCGTACACCGCGGTGCGCCGGAGTCCTTCGACATCTCCGCCGACCTGACCGAGCTGTCGCTGACCGACGTCGCCGTCGTCTCGGCCGGCGTGAAGTCGATCCTCGACATCGCCCTGACGCTGGAGACCCTCGAGACGCTGCACGTGCCGGTGCTGGCCTACGGCACCGACGAATTCCCGGCGTTCTTCTCCCGCTCGAGCGGTCACCAGTCGCCGATGCGCGCGGACACTCCCGCCGAGGTCGCTGCGTTCATGAGGGCGAAGTGGGACCTCGGCATCGCCGGTGGCGTCTCGATCGTGAACCCGATCCGCGAGGAGGACGAGATCCCTGCCTCAGAGATGGACGGCGTCATCGCCCAGGCGATCAAGGACATGGACGCCGCGGGCGTGCACGGCAAGGAGGCCACTCCGTTCCTGCTCGGCCGCATCGTCGAGCTCACCGGTGGCGCGAGCCTCAAGGCCAACATCGCGCTGGTGAACAACAACGCGCGCCTCGGTGCCCAGGTCGCGAAGGCCTACGCCGCGCTGAGCTGAGTCCCCCTAGTCCGGTTGGCGGGCCACGACGTACAAGCGCTCGGTCGTCTCACCGCGCGCCGTGACCGGTCCGCGCAGGTACCACTCGAGGTCGACGAGTCCCGCGGCCTCGACTGTCCGCACGACGTCCGCCGGATCGTGCAGCACCACGTCGAGGTCGACCTCGTGGCCGAACCACTCGTCGAGGTGACGGATCTCGGTGCCGGCGTGCAGGGCGAGGACCAACCATCCGCCGGGCGCGAGTGGGCGGGCCAGTGCCGCGACCGCGGCGGGCAGCTCGGAGGCGGCGAGGTGGATGAGGGAGTACCACCCCAGCACGGCCGCCCATCCTGCGCTCGCGGCGGGACGACTCAGCCTCCGCAGATCGCCGACCTCGAAGGTGAGGGCCGGGAAACGCCGGCGGGCCTCCGCCACCATCGCGGACGACAGGTCGATCCCCGTCGCGTCGGCTCCGCGACCGGCCAGGTACGCCGTGACGTGACCCGGACCCGACCCGAGCTCCACGACAGGCTGCCCGGCCGCTCCGGCGACCACCCGGTCGAGCAGCCAGGTCTCGAACGGCAGCGCGTCCAGCTCGTCGACCAGCTGCTCGGCATAGGCAGTTGCGACGGCGTCGTACGTCGACCTGACCCGCTCGTCGCGCGCCTCAGCTCCCTCGGCGATCACCGCGTCACGATCGACGGACTCGACCACGGCAGCCTGCTGGGGGACTGGGCCGAGGAGGTGGACCCACCGAGCATCCTGCTGACCGGGGCGCCGCCCCAGCTCGCGCACGAGTGGTTCGGGGCCCCGCGCCATACGAACCAGGCACGACTCGACCTCGCTCCGGTCGGCGAAGGCGTGCAGCCGTTCTGTCCGCGTGCGCAGCTCCCCCGGTGCCTGCGCACCGCGCAGCAGGAGCACCGTGAGGAGCGCCCGCTCGTCGGGCTCGAGCCCGAGGGCCTCGTCGAGGATCTGGTGGTACTTCAGCGTTCGTCGACCGGTGGGTGCCCACACGATCCGCAGCAGTCCACGGTCCTTGAGAGCGCGCGCGGTCTGCTCGACGACCTTGAGGTCCAGGTCCATGACGGGGTCCCGGTTGTTCGACTGGTTGCAGGCAGCGCACAACGCGTTGGCGGTGAGGGGATAGGTCGCCGGCACCGTGGTCTGCTTCTCCAGCAGGGCACCCAGGATGCGTTGCTCGGCGGCGTCCAGGACGGGGAGCTCGATCATCAGAACACCGACAACCCGGTGAGGGTGCTGAAGCGATCCAGGGCCGCGACGCCGGCGACCGAGTTGCCCCGGGCGTCCAGGCCGGGACTCCACACGCACACCGCACACTCGCCGGGGACGATGGCGAGGATCCCGCCGCCGACGCCGCTCTTGCCGGGCAGGCCGACACGGTAGGCGAAGTCACCCGCCGCGTCGTAGGTGCCGCAGGTGAGCATGATCGCGTTGATCCGCTTGGCGTCGTTGCCGGTGATCAGCCGAGAGCCGTCGGCGCGGAGGCCACGACGAGCCAGGAACAGTCCGGCCAACGCCAGGTCCCGGGAGCTCGCGCGGATCGAGCACTGCCAGAAGTAGTGCTCCAGCACCTCGGGGACCGGGTTCTCCATGTTGCCGTGGCTGGCCATGAAGTAGCCCAGCGCGGCGTTGCGCGCACCGTGCTCGATCTCCGACTCCGCGACCACCGCGTCGAAGTCGACCGACGGGTTGCCGCTCTCCTCCTGCAGGAACTGCAGGACGGCGCCGCGGGCGTCGCCGGTCACTCTGAGCAGGCGGTCGGTGGTGACCAGGGCGCCGGCGTTGATGAACGGGTTGCGAGGGATGCCGTTCTCGTGCTCGAGCTGGACCAGGGAGTTGTAGGGGCTCCCCGACGGCTCACGGCCGACCCGGCTCCAGAGGTCTGCGCCCTCGGACGCGATGACCAACGCCAGCGCGAAGACCTTGGTGACGCTCTGCGCGGAGAACGGCACCTCGAAGGCGCCCACGCCGGTCACGTTGCCCTCGAGATCGGCCACGGCCATGCCGAACTGGTTCGGGTCGACCGATCCGAGCGCGGGGATGTGGGTCGCCACCTGGCCGCGCCCGATCTGCGGCTCGACGTCGGCGAGCACCTGCGCCAGGATGCCCTGGTAGTCCGGGTCAGACATCGACGCGACCGGCGAGCTCGATGGGTGCGGGCATGGCACGAAGCGTAGGGCCAGTCGGTGCAGCCGAGTCCGTGAACCGCAACGCATCTCGATGCCGGGTCGCCACGGCATGTCCGCGCCTCGTTCCCGGCCGCATGCCACCCCCAGGGGCGATGCCGACCCCCGAGCCGGCCGGACAGGATGGACGCTTCTCGCCGAACTAGCGCATGGAGTGCACCATCCGATGACGAGCGACCCATCGATCCTGGATGACCGGTACGAGCTGGGTCCGGTGCTCGGACGCGGTGGCATGGCCGATGTGCTGCTGGCAGACGACCGCCTCCTCGGTCGATCAGTTGCCGTGAAGCTGCTCCGCGACGGCGACGGGATCGACCGGGAACGGTTCGCGAGCGAGGCTCGGATGCTGGCGATGCTCAACCACCCCAACGTGGTGGCCGTCCTGGACGCGGGCGTCGACCACGACCGCCCGTGGCTCGTGCTCGAGCTGGTCGAAGGCACGCCCATGGACGAGCTCCTCCGGTCGGGGCAGGTCGCACCGGCCCGCATTGCCGTCATCGGTGCCCAGGTGGCGGAGGCCCTGGCCCACGCACACGCCCGCGGGATCGTCCACCGCGACGTCAAGCCGGCCAACGTGCTGGTGGCGCCGACGGACCATGCGAAGCTGACCGACTTCGGGATCGCACGACTGACGGCCTCGGCGTCGGTGACCCTGACCGGCCACACCATCGGCACGGCCGCCTATCTGGCGCCCGAGCAGGTGGGGGGCGACTCCGTCTCGACCGCCGCCGACGTCTACGCCCTCGGACTGGTCCTGCTCGAGGCCCTGACCGGCCGCCGGGAGTACGACGGCCCGGCGGTCGAGGCCGCCTTCTCGCGGCTCCATCGCTCTCCCACCGTCCCTGCGTCGTTGCCGACCGGTTGGCCATCACTCATCACCACGATGACGACCAGGGTCCCGACAGAGCGACCGACAGCGGCAGAGGTCGCGGCCCGGCTCGTCTTCCTCTCCGGCCGCGCTCCAGCCGCAGCGGCGGTCATCTCCCCGCCGACCGAGCAGGTGTCGTTCACGGCTCCGGGAGGTCTTCGACGCCGTCGGGGCGGCCTGGTGGTCGCTGCACTGCTCGCAGCCCTGCTGAGCACGGCGTTCGCCATCACGGCCGGAATCGGCTATCGCGGCCCAGCCCCCACCGCTGGTTCGAGCGACGCGGGAGTCACGACGTCGCAGCCGAAGCCGCGAGCCGCCACCCGGTCACCAACGGTGGCGAGTGCTCCTCCGCCCGTTGCCACCGCGGTCCAGCCCACCACCGTGACGTCGGTCAAGGTGCGCCGACGCGGCAGCACGACGCGACAGCAAGCGACTGGCAAGGCCAAGCGATCCAAGGCCAGGAAGCACCGGCCGGGCCGAGGGAAGCGCAAGCACGGCAAGAAGCGCTGACGAGTCGGCTGTCGTCGAGCCGTGCCGAGCCGGCGATCCGCCAGACTGGAGTCATGAGCGATTCGTCCGGCGAGCTCACCATCATCGTCACCTCCGGCCCCGGAGGGGACGCGGTGACGTGGACGCTGTCGTGCGACCCACCCGCGGGCACGCATCCCGATCCGATGGCGGCTTGCGCAGCACTCGACGCCGCTCGCGACCCGTTCGCGCCCGTCCCGCCCGACCTGCTGTGCACGCAGGTGTACGGCGGGCCGGAGACAGCCACGATCAGCGGGACATGGCGCGGCGAGCGCGTCGACGCGTCCTTCACCCGCACCGACGGCTGCGAGATCGCCCGGTGGGGCAAGCTCGCAGCCGTGTTCGGTGGCGGGTCGTCGGGCGCCTCCGGGGCGTCCTGACCCGATCAGCTGATCGTCACTTCCTCACCTCGATCGAGTCCTGCTCGACGGTCGTGCCGGGAACGCCGGTGGCCGTCATCTCGGTCCGCACCGTGCCCATGCCTCGCGCCGTGCCACGGACCGTGACGGCGTACGACACTGAGGCGCCGGGCGTCGGAGCCGTGGACGTGACCCGCTGGTCGGTGGTCGGGAGGACGGCGACCATGTCACCCTGCCCGAACTCGTTCTCGGCACCCACCAGGAACGGCTGGCCGGGACCGGCCGGCAGCGCGGTGGGGTTGTAGGCGTAGGTGATGTCCTGCGTCCCGTTGAGGCCGATCCACATCTGGAACGTGCGACGGCTGGTGGTGCCGAAGACGTTGACCCTGTGCTCCAGCACGAGCCACGTGTCGACCCCGTCGGTCAGGGTCGCGGCGAAGATGCCGGGGGCTCCGGTTCCGTCGAGGTCCGTCCAGAAGGGTGCCAACATGTTGTTGAGCGGAGCCGCACTGGGACCGGTCGGCAGGTTGCAGCACTCGTTGTCCTCCGAGGTCCCGCCACCGGCGATGGCGTAGCCATTGGAATCGACCCCGATCCGGTTGTAGGCCACCCCGTTGTAGAGGTATTCCGGCACGTTGAAGTTGATGATCTGCTCGTCCCCGATCGGGCTCGGAGCGATGCCGAACGCGTCGAGTGGGAGGTAGCCGAACAGGGCACCGTCGTCCACGGACGGCACGCCCGCGGTCTCCCCGGCCAGCACCAGGTCGGCCAGCTGAGCGTGGTGACTGTCCACCACGGTCGCCCCGGTCGCGCCGGTGATCGCCAGGTTGCTGGACGTGAGCGTGTCGAGGTCCAGGGTCGAGGTGGTGGGGGAGTTGTTGGCCGCCACGATCGTGCAGGTGGTCTGTTGGCCGACCTTGAGCTGGGTGGCGTCACAGTCCTGCGACAGGTTCACGTCACCCTGGGTGTGGATCCAGGCCACCGGGAGGTGGGTGCGCTGCGGGGAGTTCGAGCGCTTGATCCGGATCTCGCCGAACTGCTGGGCACCCAGCGGTGCGGTGGTGTTGATCGTGACCGTCAGCACCTGCGAGGCGCCGGCGTTGAGCGTGAACTTCGTCGGCGTCACCGTGATGGACGAACCGTCCGGCGCCTTCGTGCTCACCTCGTAGGTCGCCCGCGCGCCAGTGAGGTTCTGCGCCGTACGCGTCGTGGTCAGGCGTCCCGGCAGCACCGGGGCGTTGATGGACGGCAGGTTGAGGTTGACGGCGGTGACCGGGTCTCCCGTCATCGCCGCGTAGTTGGCCGCGGTCTCGTCGAAGCTCAGCGCCGCGTCCGAGGACTTGGCGATGTCGATGCGACCCGCGCCCAGGTCGAACGGGTCGGCCGGGGTGACGAGGTCCTGCTTCAGCACGTCGGTCAGGGACGTGGTCATGAGCGCGGACTTCACCTGGCCGGGTGTCCAGGTCGGATGCATGGCGCGGGTCAGGATCGCTGCTCCGGCCACGTGCGGGGACGACATCGAGGTGCCGGCGATCGCCTGGAACAGCTCACCGCCCGGCCCACTCGAGGAGTCCTCGACGATCGGGGTGTCCCCCGCGAGGATCTGGACGCCTGGTGCCGTCACGTCGGGCTTGATGAAGTTGCCCGCCGGGCCGCGCGAGGAGAACGCCGCCATCACGTCGCCCTGGCCGTTGCGCCTGGCGCCGGCCGCGAACTGTCCGACGACGCCGGTGTGCGTGCTCAGGAACGCCATCAGCGCGGTCCCGTCGGCCAGGTGCACCGCGGGCAGCCAGTGCGAATCGGTCTCGACGTCGGCCAGCGTCGGGTTGAAGAGGACCATGCCGGCCGCTCCACCCTGGACGACGTTGAAGCCCTTGTCGACGCGAGCGTTGCCACCACGCTGGCAGACGACGATCTTCCCGACGAAGAGGCCGGGCGGCGCCGGTGCGGTGCAGAGCGCGTTGTTGTACGGCGGTGCCGACGCGAGCACGACGGGCAGCGGTCCCGCACCGGCCGTGATCGAGGCTCCGTCTCCGCTGAAGACGTCACCGTTGTCGGCCGTGAGGTTGAGCGTCGTGGCGAACTCGCGGGTCTGTGTGGAGGCAGCCACCGTGGTCACCCACGGCGAGAGGTGGTTGGCGGTGCCCGCACCGGGGCCCTCGTTGCCGGCGGAGGCGGAGACGAAGACCCCGGCCGCGTAGGCATCGAGGAAGGCGAGCTCGACAGGGTCGGTCATCGGGTCGGTTCCACCGGAGATGGAGAAGTTGATGACATCGACTCCGTCCACGACGGCCTGCGCCACGGCTGCTGCGGAATCGGAGGAGAAGCAGCCATCGACGCCGCACACCTTGTACTCCATCAGCCACGCGCCGGGTGCCATGCCCGCCAGCGGGCCACGTTCGACACCGAAGACCTGAGCGCTGGTCAGGACGTTCCCGGCTGCGGTCGAGGAGGTGTGGGTGCCGTGGCCGTTGCTGTCACGGGCCGAGTGGAACTGCTCGCGGGCCGCCCGACCGGGATCGGACAGGTAGGCGGTCAGGAAGGTGTCACCGCCGATCAGCTTCTTGTTGCAGGCGAAAACGTCGGTTGCCGGCGTCAGCGGGTTGTCGCCGAATTCGCACGCCCGGGCCGGGCCCGGAGGCGCCGCCAGGTTGCCCTGGTCTGCGAACGAGGGGTGCTCGGGCCAGACGCCGCTGTCGAGGTTGCCGTAGATGACGCCCTTGCCGGCATTAGCTGTGCCACCGAGGGCGCTGTAGACCGGGCCCGCGTTCAGGAAGGCGGCACTCGAGTCGGTGAGCAGCTGGTTGACGGTGTCGGCCTGGACGGCGACCACGCCGTCGATCTTGAGGATGGCGGCGACCTTGTTGGCGGGGACGAGCGCCGACACCCCGCCGTACACGACCCGGAAGCTCTGGCCGAGCGTGGCCGCGGGCGCGACCGCCTTGAGGGAGCTGGCGAACTTCGCCTCCTTGGCAGCGAGGTGCGCCGCATAGGCCTTCGCAGCCTTCGACTGCAGGTCGAGGGAGCGGCCGGTGGCCGCGGGGCTGGTCGCGGCCAGGCGGCCGACGCCGCCCCGATAGCTCGCCAGGGAGTCCTGGTCGAGCTTGATCATCACCGGGACCAGGGCCGAGTCCGTACGCTTGAGCAGTCCGGGACTGGTCTTCGCGAGGGCGCTCGAGGCGGACTTGAAGCCCTCGACCCTCGAGGACGGGGTGAGGGGCGTGGCCGTGAGCCCGTCCGGCTCGGCTGCCCCGCTGGTGGGGACGAACGCGAGGAGGGCCGCGGGGAGCACGAGCGCGGCACATATCGACCGCCCCCGCTTGATGTTCAGGCGCATGGGGACTCCAGGGGGATCCAGCCGGACCAGCCTGATGCTGATCGACGAGGGCGGACCCGCCCATGTTTCGCCCGTCGGCGGTGGGTGGCAACCGAGGTGTGGACCAGTGCCCACCCGTCGTGACCGAAACTGGTGAAACCCCTGTCACGACCGATCCCGGCCGTCGTCACGAGGGCAGGCTGGAGGGTTCGAAGCCGCCCTCAGGCGGGCCAGTCCACGCTGAACATCTGCGTCTCGGTGAACTCCAGAAGGCCCTCGCGAGCGCCCTGGCGCCTGCCGCGAAGTAGCCCGAGGGATCACGATCTGGTGGAGCCTAGGGGACTCGAACCCCTAACCCCCTCGTTGCAAATCATCTTGGATCAGGGGCAGAATGGCTCTGACCTGCGGTTGTGGTGGACGCAAGTGGACAAGATTCCCCTATGGGGGGCAGTCTTTCCCCCACCAGTCCCCCACAGGGACTCCCGCTGCTATCGCAGTAGGGGGTTAGGAATCGGGTTCGAAGGGCGGTTCTCGGATGGCCAGGCGACGGGGTTTCGGCGAGGTCGAGAGGCGGGTCAGTGCGACCGGCAAGGTGACCCACCGAGCTCGCTATGCCATGCCCGACGGGAACCGTTACGCGCGCACCCTCACCAGCAAGATGGACGCCGAGGCGTGGCTGGCTGCCGAGCGGGTGTTGGTAGACCGGGAGGAGTGGACTCCACCCCGGGCACGCCAGGAGGCCGAGTCCACGCGGCGGGCCGCCGCGACCCGGAACACGGTCGGATCGTTTGCCGAGCGCTATGTGCTTGAGCGTGGTCTGCGGCCCAACACGCAGCGCAACTACCGGCAGTTGCTGCGGTCGCGGATCCTGCCCTACTTCGGCGAGATGCCGCTGATCGACGTCACCCTGTCGGAGATCAAGCAGTGGCGCGCATCGATGGATCCCAACACCGAGGCGATGAACGTCGCGGCCTATCGACTCGTTCGATCGATGCTCCAGGCGGCCGAGGAGGAGGAGCTCATCTTCCGGGCGCCCCCCAAGATCCGCGGCGCCACCACGGCGCGCGTGAAGCGTGTTGCCGTGCCGGCCACACTCGACGAGCTCGCGGTCATCACGGACGCGATGCCGGAGCGGTTGCGACTGCTGATCGTGCTTGCCGCCTTCGTCGGCCTCCGCGAGGGCGAACTCTTGGAGCTGCGGCGCTCGGACATCGACGGTGTCAGCGGTCGGATCAGTGTCACCCGCAAGGTCGACAAGGACGTGGTGTCCGGGGCGGCGGGCGCCTGCCGCGAGTGCGGCCGCGCCATCAGTGCACCGAAGACCGCAAGCGGAGTTCGGACCGTTCACGTCCCGCCGCCGTTTCTGCCGATGCTGCAGAAGCACCTGCTCGAGCACGGGGCTCCCGGGCCAGCTGGTCTGATCTTTCCCGGGGACCGCACCGATCACATGAGCGTGCGCTACTTGATGGACCGCTACGGTCCCGCCCGTGAGGCGGCCGGCCGTCCCGACCTGACCATCCACCACTTGCGCCATACCGCCCTGACGATCGCCGGTCAGCACGGTGCGACCACGGCCGAGCTCCAGGCACGTGCCGGCCACGCCTCACAGGCCGCGATGGCGATCTACCAGCACGCCACCCTGGACCGCGACAAGTCGCTCGCCGAGGCGATCGGGGACACCTACCGCCGTTGGGCGGAGGGTGAGCACTCATGAGCGCCGTTGAGTTCCACGCGAGTGTGAACTAGAGTTGACACCAGTCAGAGTCATCAAGACGAACCACTTCGACAAGTGGCTCCGGCAGTTGAAGGACATCCGTGCCGCGGCAAGGATCCAGATGCGGCTGGACCGGCTCGCCGCGGGGAACCCCGGCGACGTCAAGCCGGTCGGCGGCGGTGTCTCCGAGCTGCGGATCGATTACGGCCCGGGCTACCGGGTGTACTACCAGCAGCAGGGCGATGTGTTGATCGTCCTGCTCCATGGTGGAGACAAGTCCAGCCAGGCCAAGGACATCAAGCGAGCGAGACAACTCGCAGAGGAGTGGGCCGACCATGACCAAGACTGAGTTCACCGAGTACGACTCGGCCGACTACCTGACTTCCTTCGACCACATCGCCGCCTACCTGGAGGCTGTTCTCGATGAGGCAGGCGATGACCCCGCGTTCGTGGCTCAGGCACTCGGCAACATTGCCCGCTCGCAGAACTTCAGCGAGCTCGCCCGCACGGTGGGAATGAGCCGCGAGGGTCTTTACAAGGCGCTCTCGAGCGAGGGCAACCCTAGTTTCGCCACGATCATGAAGGTCACGAACGCCCTCGGTCTCAAGATCGAGTTCCACGCCGTCGTTTAGGTCGAGGACGCGCGCTCGCTCCCACATCTCATGGCGGGTTAGTCCTGCGTCGAACTGCCCACATAGACGCGGCACCGCGGCCGCTGAAGGCTGGATCGAGGCGGACGATCCGTACGAGCGTGCGGCGTTGTTCGGCGATGGCTGAAGCGATGCCGCAGACTGTCCGAGTGGAGATAGTGGATGAGCAGGTTCATCGCGTCCTCGCCTACGTCGAGGCGCTAAACAGGCATGGTGTGCGCCCTGCTCGATGGATGGTTGACGAGTTTGCGAAAAGTCCCAGCCGGAAGCCGACTACCACCATGGTCCCCGCAGTCCGCGTATGGGCTGCTCATTTGGCAGAGGCCCTCAGCAATGGGTGGCAAACAGAGCGGATCCAAGGCGAGTCGTTCTGTGAATACCTGGCTCGTCTCGCGTGGATTGAGGACGTGTCCGACGTCGAACTGACCGTCGTCGGTCGCGCGCTGCTGAAGGCGCTGAACTCACCTGTGCTTGAGGAGACGGCTGCGGACGTCTTCGAGATCGTGCTCGATCCAGATAATCCGTTCGCCTACGCCCAGGCCCTCGGGGTGCTCAGCGCGACCAAGCACGCGCTGCTGGTCGAGCCGTACTTCCGCCTTGAGCAACTCATGGACGTCGCCGATTTCGAAAACATCGAGCGTGTGATGGTTGGGCCCGGCCTTAACAAGCGTGACCTCGATCTCCTCGCCACGGGCCTCGCCGCGCTTAGCGAAGATCGCTCTCTCGAGGTGCGGATCGCCCAATCTCTCCATGACCGTTACCTGATTCCGAGCGGAGACGGCC
>JBDSPC010000519.1:0-6635 GCA_039914485.1 Nocardioides sp. | reverse complement strand
TGCACGGCGACCACCACGCGCCCGAGCACGACGGCCAGCCGACCACGCAGCTGGTGCGGCCCGGCGAGTCGCGCACCTACGAATACCCGCTGACCTACGGCGGGCTGCCGGAGCCGAGCTCGTTCTTCTTCTACCACGACCACCGGATGGACAAGACGGCTCGCAACAACTGGCGCGGGCTGCAGGGGATGTTCATCGTCGAGGACGACGCGGAGTCGAAGCTGCGGCTGCCGAGGGGTCGCCGCGACGTGCCGCTGATGATCTCCGACCGCTCCTTCCGCAGCGACAACGCGCTGACCAACCCGTTTGTCAACGGACCGCGGATGGTCGGGCACCACGGCACGATGGCGTGGAAGGGGCAGAAGGCTCCTCCTGACGACGCCACGGTGGGGACACACGTGCTCGTCAACGGCCGCTTCCGGCCCTACCTGCGAGTCAGCGCGACGCGCTACCGGTTGCGGCTGCTCAACGCGTCGCACTTCTCGGCCTACTCCATCGGCCTGTCCGACGGCCGGCCGCTGCTGCAGATCGGCACCGGCAACGGCCTGTTGCGCAAGCCCGTCGTGCGGGACCGGGTGCTGCTGGGGCCGGCCCAGCGAGCCGACGTGATCGTCGACTTCCACGGCGCCAGTGGCCGCGACCTCGTGCTCGACTCCGTGCCCGCCGAGGCGGGAGCCACCGGCGCGGACGCGCGGCAGGCGGCACTCATGCAGTTCCGCGTGGGGGCCGATGCGCCCGACCCGTCCCGACTGCCGGCGCGGCTGCCGTCACCCGTGCTGGTCCCCGTCCCGGCCAAGGTGTCGAAGACCTGGACCTTCGACCTCGACGGCGACAAGCGCCACGGCACGTTCTGGTCGGTCAACGACCACGCGTTCGACCCCGAGCGCGTCGACCACCGCTCGCGGCTGGGGACCGTCGAGCGGTGGCGGCTGCGCAACGCCAGCGACATGACCCACTACGTGCACATCCACGCGGAGCAGTGGCGCACCGTGCTCCGCGACGGGAAGCGTCCGCCACCCTGGGAACAGGGACTCGAGGACACCTGGCGACTCGAGCCGGGCGAGGTCGTCGAGGTCGCCGCGCGCTTCGAGGACTACACGGGCCCGTTCATGATCCACTGCCACATGCTCGACCACGAGGACCACGGCATGATGGCGCGCTTCGACGTGGTCAATCGACCCCGAAGATGACACCAACAGGTGATATCGCGCGTGCGCCCAGACTGTCAGAGTCAGGTGTCATGCCACGCGGCATGGCCCTGAGCCGTGGAGGCCTCGTGAAACTGCTTCACATCATCGGCACCCCTCGCGAAGCGAGCTCCAACACGTTGCCCCTGGCGGCGGAGTTCATCGACGCCCTGCGCGTCGAGCAACCCGATCTCGAGGTGTCGGAGGTCGACCTCTTCCGCCAGGACCTGCCGGCGGTGGCCGGGTCCAACATCGAGGTGAAGTACACCCTGATGATGGGTGGCCCCATCGACCGGGCCCATGCCGAGTCCTGGGCTCGCATCGAATCCCTCATCGAGGACTTCCTGAGCGCCGACGCGATCCTGCTGACGTCGCCCATGTGGAACTTCAGCATCCCCTACGCCCTGAAGTACTACATCGACTGCCTCGTGCAGCCGGGATACGTGTTCAAGTACAACGAGCAGGGCTACCCGGTCCCGCTCGTGCACGGCAAGAGGATGCTGTGCATCACCTCACGCGGAGGCGACTACTCCGTCGAGACCCCGATGCATGCCTACGACTTCCAGGAGCCCTACCTCCGCTCGATCTTCGGCTTCATCGGCGTGACCGACATGGAGTTCGTCAACGTCCAGCCGATGGACGTGACGCCCGAGCTCCGCGCGGCCGCGGTGGCGGGCGCGCAGGCTCGTCTCGCCGATCTGTCCGCCGCCTGGCTGGCACCGGTGCAGGCGACAGAAACGGTGAGCTAGGGACCTCAGCCTCGGCTCAGGTGCCGTGCCAGCACCGCCGCCACGTGATCGCGGGCAGCCGTCTCGGCGGCCCCGGCGTCCCCGGCCCGGATCGCGGCCAGGATCGCCTTGTGCTCGGCCAGCGCCTTGCGTGGCCAGCGCGACAGGTCGCCCGACAGCATCGCGATCTGGGCGCGCCCGAGCAGCGGGCCCAGCGCCCGGTCGAGGTGCGGGTTGTGCGCGGCCGTGAGCAGCGCCTGGTGGAAGGCCTGGTCGGCGGCCAGGATCGCCTTCTCGTCGTCGGCCGCGATGGCGGCCGTGTGGTCGGCGATCGAGGCGCGCAGCACCGTGACGAGCCCCGCGGTGTCACCGGCGACAGCCAGCGACGCGGCCAGGCCCTCCAGCGTCTGGCGTACGGCGAACACGTCGGCCAGGTCAGCGGCATCCACCCCGGCCACGCGAGCCCCGCGGTGCAGCTGCTCCTCGGCCAGGCCCTCGACGACGAGCCGCTGGACCGCCTCCCGGACGGGACTGCGCGAGAGGTCGAGCTCGGAGGCGAGCAACGGGACGCTGAGGCGGTCGCCGGGCACCAGCGACCGGTCGAGGATGCGGCCGCGCAGCACGTCGTAGACCTGGTCGGCGAGGCGCTGGCGCGAGATCAGCGGCTGTTCGTCAACGGACACGTGAAGGGCCTCCTCAGACCTGTCGCCGGGCGGGAACCCCGGAATCGTGCTCGAGCACGGACAGCACCGCGATCGAGTCCCGGTCCCCGAGCCCAGCGTCCACCCCACGGGTGTGCAGCGCCAGTGCTGCGGATGTCACCGGGGTGGGCACCCCGGACGCCGAGGCGAGCTCGACGGCGAGGGCGTTGTCCTTGCGCATCAGGGCCAGCGAGAAGACGGGATCGAAATCGCCGTCCACGGCCCGCGGTGCGACGTCGCGGAAGAGGCCGCTGACCGACGCCGCGCCGCTGTCGATCACGGTGTCGACGAAGACCCCCGGGTCCAGCCCGGCCGCGGCCGCCACGGCCAGCGCCTCTGCCGTCGCGGCGTTGATGACCGCGAGCATCTGGTTGTTGACGACCTTCACGGTCGCCGCCGAGCCGACCGGTCCCACCGGCACGACGCGGGCCGCGACCGGAGCGAGCAGCTCGTCGAGGTGCTGCTCGGGCGTCGAGCCACCCACCGGGATCGTCCACCTGCCGACGGCCCCGGGCCGGCCGAGCACCGGCGCATCGACGTACGCCACACCGCGGGCGGCGCAGAGCTCGGCGTGACGACGCGAGTCGGCGGGACCGATCGTGGAGGTGTCGACCACGAGGGTCGGCGGTGAGTCCACGGCGAGCAGGGCGTCGAGGACGGACGCGACGACGGCCGCGTCCGGGAGGGAGAGGATCACCGTGTCGGCGGACTCCCCCAACACGATCAGCGACACCACCTCGCCCCCGGCGGCCGCCCCCCGTACGGCGGCCGACGGGGACGGGTCGTGCACCACGACGGAGCGCCCGTCAGGTCGGGCAGCGACGAGGGCGGCGACGATCGCGCTGCCCATCGCGCCGAGCCCGACCACGCCTACTGATGGATCATTCACTCGAGGTGCGCCTTCGCCTGTTCGATGAACAGCGAGGTGTCGAAGAACTCCGAGGGATCCACGAACTCCGGCACACCGCCGAGCTCGACGTAGGCCTGTTCAGCCGTGCCGACCACGTCGAGCACCGTGCCGTCCTCGTAGGCCGCCAGCCACTCCTCGTTGGTGTGGTCGGTCTGGAAGCCGACCTGGTAGGTCAGGTCGTCCAGCGTCGCCGCCCCGTCGTAGGCCTCGGCATGGACCTTCTCCAGCGAACCCTCCGGGTCGGCGCGGAAGTCGTCGTTGATGTCGAGCCAGGCGTCGATCAGGGTGCGGACGGTGTCCTCGTTGTCGGCATACCACTCGTTGTTGGCGATCCAGCCGTCACCGACAGCGGCGTCGGGGTAGTTGCCCGCATCGTCGATCTCGGTCGCGCCCGCAACCTCCTCCTGCACGCGCAGGTCGAAGGGCACCCACAGCGCGATCGCGTCGGCGGAGCCGCCCACGAAGGCCTGCACGGCATCGGGCATCTTGGCGTTGACGATGTCCACGTCCTCGCGGTCGACCCCGGCCTCGGTGAGCGCCCGGTGCAGGAAGATGTCGGCCGTGGTGCCCTCCGTGGTCACCACGGTCTTGCCCTTGAGGTCGGCCGCGCTCGTGATCTTGCTGCCGGGTGCCGCCCAGAGCCGGGCCGTCGCGTTCTCGATCGAGTTGAGCATGATGATCTGGCCCTGGCCCTGGGCCGGGAAGTTGGACGTGACGCCGCCCATGATCGCCACGTCGAGGCTGCCGCCGGCGAGCGCCTGGCTGAGCTCGATGCCGGTGGCGAACTCGGTGGTCTCGATGTTCAGGTCGTGGTCGGCCCACTGACCGTCGATCTGGCCCAGCCAGAGCTTGTCGTCGACCGCGATCGTGTGGAGGTAGCCCACCTTGACCGTGGTGGCGTCGTCGCCGGCGCCCGACCCGGACTCGCCGCCCTCGTCGAGGGCACCGCAGGCGGACACCGCGGTGAGGGCCAGTGCGACTGCGAGTGCGCGCAGCGGCGTACGGAGAGATCTCATGACTGTGCCTTTCGAAGAGTGCTCCCGGACAGGGAGCGCATGACGCCCTCGAGGTGCCCACGCACCTCGAGGAACTCGGGTTGCAGCCGCGACTGCGGAGTGCGCGGCCACGGGACGTCCACGTCGATGACCTCGTGGACGGTGGTCGGTCGGTTGCCCAGCACGACGATCCGGTGGGAGAGGTAGATCGCCTCTTCCACCGAGTGCGTGATCAGCAGGGTCGCCCGGCGCTCGGCCTGGCTCGCCTCGTGCAGCAGCTCCTGCATGAACTCGCGCGTCTGCGCGTCGAGGGCCGCGAACGGCTCGTCGAGCAGGAGCACGTCGGGGTCGGTGGCGTAGGCGCGAGCGAGCGCGACGCGCTGGCGCATGCCGCCGGAGAGCTCCTTGGGCAGCGCCTTCTCGAAGCCGCCCAGCCCCATCAGGTCGATGTAACGGCGGACGGTCTCGTCGATCTCCGAGCGCGACCGGCGGTTGCTCTTCAGCGTCAGCCCGAAGGCGATGTTCTTCTCGACGGTCAGCCACGGGAAGATCGCGTATTGCTGGAAGACCACGCCGCGCCGGCTCTCGGGCCGCGTGATCGGCTCGCCGTCGAAGCGCACCTCACCGGAGTCGGTCTTCAGGAAGCCGGCCGCCATGTTGAGCAGCGTCGACTTGCCGCAGCCCGACGGGCCGAGGACGCTGACGAACTCGCCTCCCTCCAGGTCGAAGGAGACGCCGTCGATGACCTCTTTGCGCTTCTTGCCGGCGCCGAAGCCGACGCGGACGTCGTCGAAGGAGATCCTGGCGTTCATCGAACCACCCGTTCCTGCCAGCTGACGGCTCGTCGTTGGGCGATCCGCACGACCAGGTCCATCAGCAGCGCGCTGATGCCGATCAGGATGATGCCGGCGTAGACCTCCTCGGTCCGGAAGAAGCTCGCGGACCTCTGGATGGTCCAACCGAGGCCGCGTTGGGCCGCGATCAGCTCGGCGGCCACCAGCGTCGCCCACGAGACGCCGAGCGCGACCCGCACCGCGACGAACATCTGCGGCACCGTGGCCGGCACGATCACGCGCCGGAAGATCTCGAACTCGGAGGCGCCGAGCGCCCGGCCGGCCCGGACGTAGATGTCGTCGACCGCGGTGATGCCTTCGTAGAGCACCACCACGGAGGCGAAGAACGCCGCCCAGATCAGCACGAAGAGCCGGGCGTCCTCGCCGATGCCGAAGTAGATGATCACCAGCGGGCTCAGCGCGATCGGCGGCAGCGCCCGGCAGAAGTTGACGATCGGGTCGAACATCGCCCGCAGGGTGGGGAACCACGCCAGCAGGAAGCCCAGCGGCAAGGAGAGTGCGCAACCGACGACGACGCCGATCAGCACCCGCAGCACGCTGAGCCGGATGTCGACGAGCAGCCCGTCCGTCGCCCGCAGACCCGTCCAGCCGGCATCGAACACCGCGACCGGGCTGGGGAGGTTCCGTCCCCCGACGGATGTCGCTGCCACCCACCACAGCCCGATGACCACGGCGAAGCCCACGAACGGCAGCAGCGTGCGTCGAAGCGCCTGCACCCGACCCCCTGAGTTAAAGTCAATTGACTTGCTGCACATTAGCAGAAGATTGTATGTAATGTGTAACAGGCAAACTCCATCAGGTGAAGGGCGACACATGCAGGTCGAGATCGAGTACGGCGACGGCCACCTCACCGTAGAGGTGCCGGACGACTCCGTGGTGGTGGCAGCCGACCGCACCGATCACGAGCCCCCTCCCCTGGCCGACCCCGTGGCCGCGACGCGCGCCGCCCTGGACGCACCACTGGGCTCCGGACCCATCGCCAGCCTGGTGCGGCCCGGCCAGCGGGTCACGATCGCCTTCCCCGACCGGGTGAAGGGCGGGCAGCACGCGACCGCGCACCGCCGCGTCGTGCTTCCCCGGCTCCTCGAGGATCTGGAGAAGGCGGGCATCGCACCCGAGGACATCCGACTGGTCTGCGCCATCGGACTGCACCGCAAGAACCGCTGGGACGAGTTCGAGGGCTATCTCGGGGCCGAGACGATGGCCCGGCTCCCCCGCGAGAACATCGTCAACCACGACGCGGAGGACCCCGACGGCATG
>JBDSPC010000516.1:0-12473 GCA_039914485.1 Nocardioides sp. | reverse complement strand
GACCCGTTGAGCTACAGCTGGGTGTTCGGAGACGGCACCACCAGCAACGAGCCTAACCCGACCAAGACCTACGCGGCCAAAGGTGTCTACACCGCCCGCCTCACTGTCTCGGCCGCAGGCGAACAGGCCATCGCGCAACCCATCGTGATCCAGGTCGGGATCCCACCCGAACTGATCGTCGCCACCCCGACGGCAGGTCAGTTGTACCGGGCCGGCGACACGATCACCTACAACGCGTTCGCCACTGATGCAGCGGGTTTCGACCTCAACGATGCCAACATCAAGACCGAGGTCAGGCTGCACCACGGGACGCACTTCCATCCGTTCGTGGGCCCATTGACGGGGCGTGCCGGCTCGTTGAAGATCCCCGCGACCGGGGAGGCATCAGCAGACACCTCGTTCGAGGTCGAGGTGACGGCCACCGATACCAACGGCCTGTCGACCAGCAAGGTCGTCAACATCCTTCCGAGGAAGTCGCAGATCAGCCTGGCGACATCCCCGGCCGGGCTTGGGGTTGTCGTCGACGGCGTCTCGGTCAGCACGCCGCGCACGATCACCGGCGTCGAGGGCTTCAAACGCGACCTGTTCGCACCTGCCAACGCGGTCGCCCAGGACGGCACACTCCTCCAGTTCGCGGGCTGGTCCGACGGCAAGAGCATCAAGCACGTGATCACCACGCCCGTGGACGACACCACCTACACCGCGACGTACGTCCCTGCAGAGCCGTTCACGGCCAGGTACTACGACAACACGACATTCACCGGGGCTCCGGTGATCACCAGGCAGGACCCGACCATCAACTTCGCCTGGGGCTCGGGGTCGCCGGACCCGGCGCTCCCCGTGAACGGCTTCTCGGTGCGGTGGACGAAGACTCAGTACTTCGGCCCCGGTCGCTATCGCTTCACGACTGTCGCCGACGACGGCGTCCGGCTCTTCATCGACGGACGGCGCGTGGTCAACCAGTGGCGGGGCCCCGTCAACACCGAGTTCAGCCACGTCGCCGACCTCGGCCAGGGCCTGCACACCATCAAGATGGAGTTCGTGGAGCAGGGCGGTGATGCCACGGCCTCACTCCGCTGGGACAGCACTTCCGATCAGCCGTCCGGCATCTATCTGGCCCAGTACTGGAACGCGCCCGAGGTCAACGAGATCCCGAGCACCTCGCCGGAGCTCGTGCTCGAGGAGGAGACGATCGACCACGACTGGGGCGACGGCTCGCCGGGTCCGGGCATCGGGGCGAACCGGTTCGTGGCCCGCTGGACCCGCACGTTGAGCCTGGCGCCCGGCGACTACGAGTTCGCTGTGACCGCCGACGACGGTGTGCGTCTCAACGTCGACGGCGTCCGCGTGATCGACCAGTGGATGGATCAGGGCCCCACGACCTACCGCACCACCCTCCCGCTCGACGGCGGTCCGCACAGGATCGTCATGGACTACTACGAGAACGGGGCCGGCGCGGTGGCCCGCCTGGGCTACACCGAGGTGGGCCCGCCACCCACCGACGACGGATATGAGGGCCAGTACTGGAACATTGCGGCCACCGACGTCCCCACCATCCCCACCGGCCCGGCCGATCTCGTCCGCACCGACGACACACTCGACTTCGACTGGGACGTGGGATCGCCCGGCGCAGGCATCACGCCGGACCGCTTCGTGGCGCGCTGGACGAAGTCCGTGGTGCTCACTGCTGGCATCTACCGCTTCACCGGCGGGCGGGACGATGGCATGCGCGCGTACGTCGACAATGCGCCCGTGATCGACGCGTGGACCTTCGGCAACGCGGACTACAGCGTCGACAAGGTCGTCAGCGGCGGTCCCCACGACGTGCGGATCGACTACTTCGAGGCCGGCGGAGGAGCCCGCGCCGAGTTCAACTACGAACGCGTGGGCGACGTCGTTGCCACCACGGACGGTGGGTACGCCGCCGAGTACTTCGCCAACCGGGACCTGGCGGGCACTCCCTTGCTGACCCGCACGGACGACACCGTCGACTTCAACTGGGGCGGCGGATCGCCCGGCGACGGCGTGCCCGTGAACAACTTCTCCGCCCGGTGGACCAAGACGCTGAACGTGGCCGAGGCCGGCGCCTACAAGTTCACAGTCACCAGCGATGACGGTGTCCGGCTGTTTGTGGATGGGCAACCGGTGATCGACAAGTGGGTCCTGCAGGGCGCGACGACACACACGGCGACCTGCCAGCTGAGCCAGGGTTCCCACCAGGTCGTGCTCGAATACTTCGAGGCGAATGGCGATGCGGTGGCCAGGTTCAGCTACGAGCCGACGTCCGGGCCGCCCCCACCGCCTCCGCCTCCGCCCGAGCCGTTCGTAGCGGAGTACTTCGACAACAGCACCCTCAGCGGAGGTCCGGTGCTCACTCGTTCGGACGACACGATCGACTTCGACTGGAGCGACGGCTCCCCGGCACCAACTGTGCCCAGCAACCAGTTCTCGGCTCGCTGGACGAGGACGAAGTCCTATGCCGCAGGCACGTATCGCTTCAGCGTGACCGGCGACGACGGCATCCGGGTGCTGATCGACGAGACGCCGGTCATCGACGGCTGGTTCTACCAGGCGCCGACCACCTACTCGACCGACGTCGCCCTGCCGGCGGGCGAGCACACCGTGGTCGTCGAGTACTTCGAATGGAGCGGAGGCGCGGTGGCTCGGTTCAACGAGGCGCGGCTCCCCGACCCTGCGCCGTGAACGCGCTGCGTACCTACTTCTGGCGACCCTCGTGCTGATCATCAGCGCCCCCCGCCTCCGGGCAGCGAAGGTGGGGCAATAGCCACCCGCACGTTCCTGGCCGCAAGGGGGAAGTTCGTGAGCGCACCCAAGTGTCGTCTCTGCTCAGCGGAGCTGAGCCACACGTTTGTCGACCTCGGTCTGTCCCCGCCGTGCGAGAGCTATCTCGCGGCCGACCAGCTCGACCAGGGCGAGACGTTCTACCCGCTGCACGTGCGCATCTGCCCCGAGTGCCTGCTCGTCCAGCTGCCGGCCTACATCCCGCCGGAGGACATCTTCAGCGACTACGCCTACTTCTCGTCCTACTCCGACTCCTGGGTCCGGCACGCACGTGACTACGTGGACGAGGCGGTCGAGCGCCTCGGACTGGGCGCCGAGTCCTTCATCGTGGAGGTGGCCAGCAACGACGGCTACCTCCTCCAGCACAGCGTCGCTCGCGGCATCCGGTCGCTCGGGATCGAGCCAGCGGCCAACATCGCCGAGTTCGCCGTCGCGAA
The DNA here is from genome assembly GCA_039914485.1 of Nocardioides sp. GTDB lineage: Bacteria > Actinomycetota > Actinomycetes > Propionibacteriales > Nocardioidaceae > Nocardioides. Next base: position 9,234 of record JBDSPC010000516.1, on the reverse strand, counting down.
GGGCGTGCCCACCGAAGTGATGTTCCTGGGTGAGGAGACCGGACGGAAGGTCGCGGACATCCATGGCAGGGCCGACCTCGTGGTCGCCAACAACGTGTTCGCGCACGTGCCCGACATCGTGGACTTCAGCCGGGGCCTGCGACAGCTCGTGGCCGACGACGGCCACGTCACCATCGAGATCCCCCACCTCATGAGACTGATCGAGGGCAACGAGTACGACACGATCTACCACGAGCACTACTCCTACCTGTCCCTGCTCACGACCCAGCGGGTCCTGGCCACGGCCGGGTTGACCGTGGTCGACGTGCAGGAGCTGTCCAGCCACGGCGGCTCCTTGCGCACCTGGTCCACGCCCACCGAGCACGCCGGCCAGCCGAGCGAGAGCGTGGCCCGGATCCTCGCGGTCGAGGCCGCCGCCGGACTCGACACCGTCGACGGGCACGAGGGATTTGCCGACCAGGTCGGCGCCGTACGCGACGACTTCGTCGCCTTCCTGATCGAGTGTCGACGGGCCGGCAAGTCGGTCGCGGCCTACGGCGCGCCGGGCAAGGGGAACACCCTGCTCAACCACTGCGGCATCCGCGCCGACCTGATCTCGTTCGCGGTCGACCGCAATCCGCACAAGCACGGCCGGTTCCTGCCCGGGACGCACATCCCGATCAGCCCGGTTGAGCGCCTGGCGCAGGAGCAGCCGGACACGATCGTGATCATGCCGTGGAACCTGCGGGCCGAGATCACCGAACAACTCGAGTACACACGCGCCTGGGGCGCGGAACTGGTCGTGGCACTGCCACACCTCGAGGTCTTCTGAGAGTCGCTGAGGAACAGGAGAGACGTCATGAAGGTGGTGCTGTTCTGCGGCGGTCTCGGCATGCGCATGCGTGCCGACAACCAGTCGCTGCCGAAGCCGATGATGCCGATCGGAAGTCGACCGGTGCTCTGGCACGTCATGCGGTACTACGCGCACTTCGGACACACCGAGTTCATCCTGTGCCTGGGGTACGGCGCCCAGGCGGTCAAGGACTACTTCCTCAACTATCGCGAGACCGCCTCCAACGACTTCGTCATCACCAAGGGCGGCCAGCACGTCGAGATGCTGAGCACCGACATCAGCGACTGGACGATCAGCTTCATCGACACCGGCATGGACACCGCGATCGGGGAGCGCCTGCGCCGGGTGCGGCCCTATCTCGAGGACGACGAGGTCTTCCTCGCCAACTACGGAGACGTACTCACGGATGCCCCGATGAACGACCTCGTGGAGGAGTTCGTCGATTCCGGCTGCGTGGCCCAGTTCCTCGCCGTCAAGCCGCAGGAGTCGTTCCACGTCGTGGACTTCGACGAGGCAGGCGGGGTCGCCGGTCTCACGCCGGTGGCGGACATGTCGATGCACATCAACGGTGGCTACTTCGTCCTGCGACAGGGCATCTTCGACTACCTCGAGGAGGGCGACGACCTGGTCATGGACGGCTGCGTCCGGGCCGCCCGTGACGGCAAGCTCCGGGCCGTGAAGTACCCCGGATTCTGGGCGCCCATGGACACCTTGAAGGAGCGCACCTCGCTCGAGAGCATGTACGGCCGCGGCATCAGTCCCTGGGCGCTTTGGCGGGACCAGCCCACCGGCGGGCGTCCGGCACGCGTCGTTACCGACATCGCGCCTGCCTGTGGCTGAGCGGCCCCGCACGTGCTGACGCTCACCCCGCACACCGACTCGATCCACGTCCTGTGCCTGGGTGCGCATCCCGACGACATCGAGATCGGCTGCGGCGGGACCATGCTCGGTCTGGCCGAGCGTCCGGGGACCCGATTCACGTCTCTCGTGCTGACCGGGGACGACCAGCGCGAACAGGAGTCGACCAAGGCTCTCCAGCGGCTGGCACCGCACATCGAGACGCACTTCGCCCGCCTGATCGACGGCCGGCTCCCTGCCCAGTGGCAGGAGACCAAGGACGCCTTGGAGCGGCTCGGCGCGGACTGCCGCCCCGACGTGATCTTCGCGCCCCGGGTGGACGATGCGCACCAGGACCACCGCCTGGTGGGTCAGCTGGCCAGCACCGTGTGGCGCGATGCCGTGATCCTCCACTACGAGATCGCCAAGTGGGACGGAGACATGGGCGCGCCCAACACGTTCGTCGGCCTGAGCGTCGCTCACGCCCGGGAGAAGGTGGACGTGCTCAACGCGTGCTTCCCCAGCCAGGTCGATCGCGAATGGTGGGACGACGAGGCCTTCCTCGGACTGATGAGGTTGCGCGGGATCGAGTGCCGGGCCCAGTACGCCGAGGCCTTCTACTCCTCGAAGCTGCTGCTCGACCTCGGGACCGGCGGATGACGGAGCCGGACTCTCCGGCGGGCCCGCGCATGCGCGCCTGGATGGAGAAGGCCTTCCCGATCTGTCGAAGCATCTCCGGCGACGGCGTACGCCGCACGCTGGATCTGCTCGAGACGGCGCTGCCCTCCGGAGTGACCCTGGAGCGCACCGGGGTCCCGTCGGGCACCGAGGTGTTCGACTGGACGATCAACGACGAGTGGAACGTGCGCGAAGCCTGGATCGCGGGCCCTGACGGCGGCCGGGTGGCCGACCTCGCCGCCCACACCCTGCACCTGGTCAGCTACAGCACACCAGTGCACACCCAGCTTCCGCTGGACGAGCTCCTCCCGCACCTGCACAGCCTGCCGGAGCACCCGGACTGGATCCCGTATCGCACGAGCTACTACCACCGGGACTGGGGATTCTGCCTGCCCCATAGCCATTTGGAGGCGCTGCCACCGGGCGACTACGAGGTCTTCGTGGACTCCACTCTCGAACCCGGAGAGCTCGTCTATGGGGAGGTGGTCCTGCCCGGTCGCTCGGCCGACGAGGTGGTCATCAGCTCGCACGTGTGCCACCCGTCGCTGGCGAACGACAACCTGTCCGGCCTTGCCGTGTCGCTGGAGCTGATCGACCGGATCAGCAGGCTGGAGGAGCGGCGCTTCACCTACCGCTTCCTCTTCGCGCCGGGGACGATCGGCTCGCTGGCATGGCTGAGCCGCCAGGGCGACCGGCTGTCGCGGATCCGGCACGGCCTCGTCCTCACCGGGCTGGGTGGGGGTGGACCTCTCGTCTACAAGCAGACCCGCCGTGGTGATCGGCTCGTCGACGAGGCTGCGGCCCACGTGGTGCTGGCGCGCGGCGGTGAGGTGCGGCGCTATTCGCCGTACGGATATGACGAACGGCAGTTCAACGCCGTGGGCTTCGACCTGCCCGTGGGGCGGTTGACCCGCACGCCGCACGGTGAGTATCCGGAGTACCACACGTCGGCGGACAACCTCGCGTTCGTCGGGGACGCCGAGCTCGAGGAAGCCGTCCGGGCCATCGTGGAAGTCGTCGAGGTGCTCGAGGGCGACCGGACCTTCGTCAACCTGAGTCCCTACGGTGAGCCCCAGCTCGGGCGTCGCGGCCTGTATCCCACGATGGGCGGCAAGTCGGCCTCCGACGAGGTGATGGCGATGCTGTGGACTCTGGGCTACTCCGATGGCGAGACGTCGCTGCTGCGGATCGCGCAGGAGTCGGGCCTGCCGTTCGCAGACGTCCATCGTGCAGCGATGGCGCTGGCGGGGGCAGACCTGCTCGGACCCGTCGCCGACGAGGCCGACATCCGCTAACCGCCGTTCGATCTCGATTCGAGGAAGTCCGCCAGCGAGCCGATCGACTCGAAGACCTCTCCGGTGAAGTCGTCATCGTCGATGACCACGTCGTACTTCGTCTCGAGTGCGGTCGCGAGCTCGAGGACGGAGAGCGAGTCGAGCTCGGGGAGCGATCCGAAGAGCTCGGTGTCCGCAGTCAGCTGGTCCCGACGGTCCTCGATGCCGAGGATCTCCGCCAGGGTGTCGCTGACTCCGGCCACGAGGTCGGAGCGGGTGGGGAGGGCTTCCATGGGTGCTGCACGTCCCTTCGGTGGAGGAGCTGATCAGACCATGATCTCGCGCGGTGGCGGGTGGCCGAGGAAGGCCGTCGGGCTCGCGGTCAGCCCGTAGGCGCCGGCCTGGAAGATCACCACCAGGTCATCGACCTCGGCGTGGGGCAGGTCGACATCGTGGCCCAGGACATCCAGCGGCGTACACAGGCAGCCGACGACGGAGACCGGCGCCGCTGCGGGAGCCTCCTCGAGTCGCGTGCCGAGCACGAGCGGGTAGTTGCGCCGGATCACCTGGCCGAAGTTCCCTGACGCGGCCAGCTGGTGGTGCATGCCGCCGTCCACCACCAGGAAGGTGTGGCCCCGCGACTGCTTCACGTCCACGACCCGGGTGACGTAGACGCCGCACTCGCCCACGATGTAGCGACCGAGCTCGATGATCACCCTGGCGTCGGGCTGGGACAGGCGGACGCGGTCGCTCAGGAGTGTGCTGAGGTTGGCCCCGATCCGCGCCAGGTCGACCGGTTCATCCTTCGCAAAATAGGGGATGCCGAGTCCGCCGCCGAGGTTGAGGTAGGTCACCGGCTCGGGTGCCTTGTCGGCGAGCTGCATCAACAGGTCCACGGTGTGCTGTTGTGCCTCGACGAGCAGGTCGGTGCTGAGGTTCTGCGAACCGGCGAAGACGTGGAACCCGACCACCTCGAGATCGCGGTGCGCGGCGTCGGCGAGCACCCCCGGCACCTCTTCGGCATCGATGCCGAACTGCTGCGGTCCGCCGCCCATGCGCATCCCGGATCCCTTGACGGCGAAGTCCGGGTTGACCCGGATCGCTGCTCGTGGACGAACGCCGACGCGCTCCCCTGCCGCCGCGAGACGGTCGAGCTCACCGGTGGACTCGACCTCGACCAGCACGCCGGCCGCGACGGCCTGCGTGAGCTCGTCGGTGGTCTTGCCCGGGCCCGCGAAGCTGACGCGATCCGGCGCGATGCCTGTGTCCAGGGCGGCGTGCATCTCCAGCGCCGACGCGACGTCGAGCGAGTCCACGAGGCGCGAGAGGTGCTGCACGACTGCCGGCATCGGGTTCGCCTTGACGGCGTAGCCGATCTCCAGGCCGATCGGCAGCGCGACCCGCAGCTCCGCGACGCGGGCGTCGAGGACAGCCCGGTCGTAGGCGAAGAAGGGTGTCGAGCCCACCCGCTCGGCGAGCCGCGACAGGGGCAGGCCGCCGACGAGCAGCTCGCCGTCGGTGCTACCGAAGACCTCGACGTGGCGCGCGGGAATCATGCGGTGAGCTCCGTCCGGATGCGGTTGCGATCGAACTTGCCGTTGGGCGAGCGCGGCAGGTCGTCGACCACCCGGATCTCCGCCGGGACCATGAAGAGCGGGAGCGTCCGCCTGAGGTCGGCGCGCAGGCGGTCCACCGCCGCATCCGCGTCGGCGGCGAGGGTCACCACCAGGACGACCCGGTGCCCCAGTCGATCGTCGGGCAGGCCGAGCGCGACCGCGTCCCGCACCAGGCCCGTGTCGTAGGCGACCTCCTCGATCTCGGTCGGACTGATGCGGTAGCCGGAGGTCTTGATCATGTCGTCGGTCCTCCCCACGAAGTAGAGGTAGCCCTCCTCGTCGATCCGGACCGTGTCCCCTGACCACACCGCCAGCTCAGGCTGCCGCCAGCCGTCCGGGTGCCCGGGAAGCGGGCGGAAGCGGTCGGCCGTTCGCTCCGGATCGTTCCAGTAGCCCATCGCGACCAGGGGACCCCGATGGACCAGTTCGCCCTCCTCCCCCGGCCCGGCGAGTCCACCGTCCGGGCGCACGACCAGGATCTCCGCGTTCGGGATGGCCTTGCCGATCGAGTCGGGGCGTACGGCGACCTGTGCCGGGGCAAGGAAGGTCGAGCGGAACGCCTCCGTCAACCCGTACATCAGGAACGGGCTCGCCTCGGGGAACAGTGCGCGCAACCGATCGAGGGTGGTGCGCGGCATCCGGCCGCCGGTGTTGGCGAAGTAGCGCAGCGACGCCCTGGCCCGAGCGGGCCAGTCGACATCGACCAGCTGGATCCACAGCGGCGGGACACAGGTCAGCCCGGTCACGGAGTGCTGCTCACACAGGCGGACGAGGTCACGGGGGAAGAGGTAGTTGGCGAGCACGACATGGGCACCGACCGCGAACGCCGTGGTGAGCTGGCTCAGGCCGGCGTCGAAGCTGATCGGAAGGGCGGACAGGATCACGTCGTCAGCGGTGTTCTCCAGGTAGCTGCTGACACTCTCGGCCCCCACCAACAGGTTGCGGTGGCTCAGCACCACGCCCTTGGGCTTCCCCGTGCTGCCCGATGTGTACAGGATCGCCGCCAGGTCGAGGTCGACTCCCGGCGACTGTTCCTGCGCCGGAGGGGACTCGACCAGATCCGCGTAGGACAGGAGGACGACTTCTGCGGTCTGCTCGACTCCTCCGTCGATGAGGACGACGGTGTGCAAGGCCGAGCACCCCTTGGCGGCATCCGCCAGCAGCTCCCAGCGAGCCGTCGTCGTGACGAGCACGCGGACATCGCAGTCGGCGAGTATGTGGCAGACCTGGTCCGGCTTGAGGATCGGATTCACGGGCACGAACACCCCGCCGGCAGCCGAGGTGGCGAACAGGGCGACCACGGTCTCGATCCGCTTCTCGGCAAAGACCGCGACCCGGTCCTCCCGCTCCACGCCCGCGCGTCGCAGACCGGTGGCGACGCGTGACGTCTCATCGGCAAGGGCGCGGTAGTCGACCGTTCGGTCCTGGTAGGTCAGGGCAGCGGCGCTCCCGTCCAGGCGGGCCCGCTCGATCAGCAGGTCGTGCACACGGGTCCTCATGTCACCAGGCCACGCAAGCGAGTTCGCTGTACATGTAGTCGATGTCATCGCCGTCCAGCGCGGTGCTGAGGAACATCTTGGGCCTCGGCGCGGCCAGCATCCGCGAGAGCGCAGGTCGGCTGCCGACGACCCGCAACTCCGCGAGGGTGGCGAGAGCACCGCGGCCGAGCAGGTGACGAAAGACGACACGGCCGTGGCGGGCGAACAGGGTCGGGTTTCCGACGTACAGGACGGTGGCGAAGATCGGAAGGCCACGCCGCCGGTCGCGTCGAACCATCACGTAGCAGTGCTCACCGTCGGCCTGCAGGAGAAGATGGCGTACGGCGAGGCTGTTGGCGTGATCGGCGTGCACGTCGTGGTCGAGGCCGGTCAGGGTGCGACTCAGGACAGCAGGGTCGAGGCTGATCCGCGCCCGTCTGGAGAACAGCGGCCACGGCAGGTTGGGAACGAGCGCCGTCGCGGTGTCGAGCTCGCGGAACCGGAGACGGCGGTTGACCTCGATGACGTTGCCACTGGGAGACAGGTCGGTGAACGTGTAGCCGGGCTGGGCCAGCAGCGCGCGAAGCAGGCGCAGGCCGTGCGCGCGGTAGGGCTCGAGCACGCACCAGGCACTCAGGTTGCAGAACTGTTGCGGACGACCCTCGACGAGGCGAGTCGAGTAGAAGGCCAGATGAACCCCGACCAGCCCATCGTCGGTGCGCAGGAGATAGCCGTGATTGGGGGCGTCGCACAGCCAGGGCGGCACGATCATGGCCGACCACTTCTCGGCTGACACGCGGGAGTTCAAGTGCTCGTTGAGAAACGCCGCCACCTCTTCCACGTCGTCGCGGCCGACCGGCGCAAGCGTCGGAGCACCTTCGCGAGCGGTCATGTGACGACGCTACGGAGCGCACCCGTGTGGGCACGGGCGATCGCACCCTGACCTACCCAATAGTGGTGAGGCACCAGGCACCAACGCACGGGACTGTGCCCGGGGGTGCCAGCGTTGCACCACGGAACGCGAGGAGATCCATGGCTACGGTGACCAACATCTGCTTCCACGGAATCGGGGAGCCCCGCAGGGAGATGGAGCCCGGCGAAGCGTCCTACTGGGTGACGAGGGACTCGTTCCTCCGCGTCCTCGACGCACTGGTCGACCGACCCGGGGTTCGCATCAGCTTCGACGACGGCAATGCCAGCGACGTCGAGATCGGCCTGCCTGCCCTTCAGGAACGCGGCCTGAGCGCAACGTTCTTCGTCCTGGCCGGCCGTCTCGAACACCGAGGGAGTCTGGCGTCCGACCAGATGCACGAGCTGGTCGGCGCGGGGATGCGCATCGGCTCTCACGGCATGCACCATCGCACGTGGCGGGCGATGTCTGCGGCGGAATCCCGGCTGGAGCTGGTCGAAGCAAGGGACGCCCTGTCCGAGACTGCGGGCCGGCCGGTGACCGAGGCGGCCCTTCCCCTGGGAAGCTACGACCGGCGGCTGCTGGCTGACCTGCGTCGACAGGGGTACCACCGGATCTACACCAGCGACCGAGCCCAGGCGCGCGAGACGGCCTGGCTGCAACCTCGCTTCAGCATCACCGCCGCGGACACGGTCCCGTCCGTCCACCAGACCATGCTGTCTCGTCCCGGTATCGTCCGCCGCGCCGAGCGTCGCACCGCACGAACGATCAAGAGCCTGCGCTGAGACGTGGGTCAGGCGCGTGAGCTCTCGTCGCGTTGCCACGTCGTGAAGTCACCCGTCCGCACCCGTCGTCGTGCGAGCAGACGACTCACCGCGGTCACGCCCAGGAAGACCGGGAGCTTGGGCAGGAGCCCTGGGTGGGTCACCGCCAGCCGGGCCAGGTCGCGCCACGTGGTGACCGACTCCGACCGGCGTGCGCCCACTGCGTCCGCCTGGGCGTTGCCGGTGGCCACCCGGATCCGTCGGCGGACCAGGTCCGCCAGGTGGTGCGGCGCTCGCACGAAGACCACGGCCTCGTCGACCACGCGTCGTTCCTCGGGCCGGAATGCCTCGGAGGCAGCCAGGTCGTCGCTCATCACTGCCGGCAGCGAATCAACCCGGCTCTGACCCTCCGCAGACAGCGCGATGGCCCCCCTGCCGAACAACCCTGCCTCGACCTGCGGCAGGTGCTGCCACACGTCGTAGTACCACCGCACCACCACCGACGAGTGCGCCGTGACCAGGGCACGCCGAGGAGACACCGCGAGCAAGGACTCGTCCTGCAGCGGCTCGACCAGCCTGCGCAGATCGTCTCCGCTGAGCACGACGTCGGCATCGAGGTGAACCCTCGGGAAGACCGTGCTCAGGGAGTTCCCGACCCGCATCGCCTCGGCCTTCGACGGCCGCCCGATCTCCAGGACGCGGACATTGCGAACCGCCGTGCGAGCGCGGGCGGCGGTGTCGTCGGTGCACCCGTTGCACACGACGAGCACGTCGATCTCGTCGTGCCAGATGCCTTGGTAGAGCCGGGTCAGGCTTCGACCGATGACCGCCGCCTCGTTGTGGGC
>JBDSPC010000472.1:0-5620 GCA_039914485.1 Nocardioides sp. | reverse complement strand
ACCTTTTTTATCCTATTAAGCTATCTCAGTAAACGAGCGTTTGATGAGACACCAAAATTTGGTCAGGTAAATCAACGATCTATGGCCTAGCATAGGTTTTCGGACGGATGATTGTCACTTCGAGCCTGATCAGCCCTGGGAGACCGTGATGGTCTGTACGGCGGCGCTGTTCGCGGCGGAGAACAGGGACGCGGCGTTGAGCGCCATCGAGGAGTTGCTCGCCACGATGGAGGCCCAGTTGTTGTTGAAGGTCAGCGTCTCCCGGGTCGGGAGCAGCTCGGTGCGCTCTGATTCGAGCTCGGCAATCGTCAGTTCCTTTCGCATGTCATTCACCTCCCCCTGATGCGTTGTGTGGGGCTCATCGGACCCGACGTGCCGTGACTCCTGCGTGACCAGAGGGGCGCGCCTGCATGGGTCTACCCAAAGGTGGTGAGATCGCGCTGATCGATGCGCTGGGCGCGCCCCTTCGCGGGACTCTGCTGGGACATCGATCGTGGCGATGCCCTCATGAGAAGGCGCCGCCAGGTGAGGTCAGGGCCTTGGGGAGGGCGCCATGACAGACGGTCGCGCGGTGGCCGCGGAACGACGCTTGAGGCTGCTCGGAAGTTGGCGCCTCGACGTCGACGGTCACGAGATCCGTCTCGGCGGACGCGAGCAACGGCTTGCGGCGCTGCTGGCCCTGCTCGGTCGTCGCGCCCGGCTGGAGGTCGCCGGGATCCTGTGGCCCGAGAGCACCGACACGCGTGCGCTCGCCAGCCTGCGCCGGGCTCTCCTGCTGACCCAGCAGCGCTGCCCCGGTCTCCTCAGCGCCGACCGAACCAGCATCGCGCTCGACCCGTCGGTGCACGTCGACCTCGACCAGCTCCGGGCGGCCATCGATGCCGCGGGCGGGCACCTCGAGCCGGGTGACGCGCGGACGCTGCTGGCGTCGTTGTCGGGCGGCGACCTGCTGCCCGGCTGGTACGACGACTGGCTGATCCCGGAGCGTGAGCGGCTCGCGCAGGCGCGGGTCGCGGCGCTGGTGCGGCTCGCACGCGTGGCGCTCGACGAGGGCGACCTGCCCCTCGCGGTCGACGCCTCCCGGGCGGCCACCGCCGCCGAGCCGCTCCTGGAATCCGCCCGGGAGGTGGCGATCATGGCCCACCTCGGTCGCGGGGACGCCGGCTTCGCGTTGCGCGAGTTCGCCGGCTACCGCGACGTCCTGCACGACGAGCTCGGCGTGGCCCCGTCGCCCGCGATCACGGGGCTGGTCGAGCGCCTCCTGCCCCGCCACGTCGGTGGACCGAGACCCGACGAGCCGGCACCGATCGCCGTACCCCGCCCGCGGGCGCCGATGGCTCCTCCGGCCCCGGTGGCCGCACCCGTCCCGCTCGACCCCGCCGAGTCCGCGGGCACGTCGGGCGCGATCGCGCGGATCCTGGCGCTGGCCACGGCGGTGCTCGTCGTCGCGGCCGTGCTGGCCGCACTGGGGCTGGAGCGCGGTCGCGGCACGATGGAGGGCGCGGAGTCCGCGCCGGCGCTTCCCTCGCTGCCCGCGGACGGCTCGCCGGTCGAGGCAGCAGCGCTGAGCCGGGTCCTCGTGCGGTCGGCAGACACCTTGGCCGGCGGGGTGCGGTTCCTCATGCGCGCCACGACCCGGCCGACCGCGGTCAGGCTCGTCGTGCGCGGGCCGTCGGGCGACAGCCTGGTGCGCAGCGTGGTGGTCCGTCGCCGCGAGGGACAGCGCCTCGTGCTGGGCGATCTCGACCCGGGCACCTACACATGGGCCGCCACGTCGGCCAACGCACCCCGAGTGAGCGGGCAGGTGACGATCGCGCCCGACGAGGTGGTCGAGGCCACCGGCCCGCCGCCGTCCGAGCGACCGGCCCCGACGGCCGTGGCCGTGGCGGCTGCGTCCCCCGTGACCCAGCCCGTGACCCAGCCCGTGACCCAGCTACCCCCCTCGCCCCCGCCCACGGCCGCAGCCCCGACGAGGCATCCCAGCCCGTCCCCCCAACCCGAACCGCGCGGTCGACCCACCGACCCCGGCACCCAAGCGCCGACTCCGGTCGGCTGAGGAGTAGCGCCATGTCCGAGTCACTGGCTCTCGCCCGCCGAGTGGTCACTCGGTTCGTGGTGCTCCTCTCATTCGTGCTCGTCGCCCTCGCCCCGGTGTCGCCCGCACCAGGTGCTCCGCGCACCTCGGGAGGAGACGACCGGGCCAGTCACTGGGCCGGCTTCCGCATCCCGGCCACCGGTCACGCGGACGGGAAGTGGATCGGCGGCTACCGGATCGGCAGCACGCCGGTCTTCGTGACCACGCCCCGCAAGCGCCCGAACAAGGCCGGCTTCGGGGCCGCCAGCGCGACCGAGGACCTGTCGGGCGCGACCGGGCCGTCGGCGACGGAGACCGCCCGAGCGGCCTGGATCCTGTCGAAGTACGGCGGCTACCGCGACGACGTCCAGGCGGCCGCCGTGGACGCCGCCGTGCTGCACCTGCTGGCCGGCGGGACGTGGCGGATCACCGGCAACGGTCGCGGCGCGCAGCGGATCCGCCAAGCACGTGACTCGGCCACCGTGAAGCGCTTCGCGCGGCTGATGCTGCGCTCGTCGCGGGTCAGCGCAGGGGCCTACCACGCGACGGTCACGGCAACGAGCACGGACGTCGGGGGGATCACGTCGGTCACGGTGACCGTGACCGACGGGCGTGGGCGCCCCGTGGCCGGTCTCCCCGTGACCGTGACCTCGCCCGAGGGCGCGCCCGCGGTGGCGTCCGGCGGCCCGGTGGAGGCAGTCACGGGCGACGACGGCCGGACGCTGGTGCGGCTGGCCGCTCCACTCGCCGGCTGGCGGACCGTGACCGCCCGGGTCGGGCAGGTGCCGGAGCACCGGCTCATCGTGCACGCACCCGATCGCCGGGGTCAGGCATCGGTGGCGGAGGGTGGCGTTCGCCGTACGCTCGAAGTCAGCACGCCGGCGGCGGTCCGGGGTCCGCAGTCGCTGGCCGTCAGGGCAGCACCCGACGTCGTGACGGCGGGCTCGCAGGCGCGGGTGGTGGCCACGGTCGCGGGCGACGGGACGTCGCGGATGGCCACCGCGACGCTGCACGGCCCGGTGTCGTCGGCCGCGGTCGCGGGGTGTGGGGCGCCGGTCGTCGGGACGGCGAACGGCGAGGTGTCCGCGAACGGCGACTACGCCTTGTCGCCGGTCACGCCCGGAGCGGGTGGCTTCTACGCCTGGCGGGTGAGCGTCGACGGGACGGCGACCAGCCTGCCGATCACCGCCTGCGGGGCGGTGGTCAAGGTGCGGGCGCGGACGACCACCACCCTGGCAGCGGCGCAGACCTGGGTGGAGGACAACGCCCTGGTGCCCATGACGGTCTCGGGAGTGCCCTTCGGCGCGAAGGTCGACCTCACGCTCAAGCTGTTCGGTCCCTACTCATCGATGGGCGACCTGCAGTCCGATGCGTGCGGCCAGCCGCAGGCGCAGACCACCGTCAGCCGCCAGGGCGACGGCACCGTCGTGTCCGGGCCGATCTTCCGGCCCGCCGCCTCCGGCCTCTACGCCTGGCAGGCAGAGGCGGCCCCGGGTGAGCTGTGGCTGGGGTCCCGGTCGACCTGCGGTGCGGCGGGCACGATCACCACCGTCGAATAAACAGTCAGCCTTGACTGTTTGTTTCTGAGCGGCCATGATCGTCGCGTGACGACGACCGCTCGCGTGCCACAGGAGGAACGCACCCGCGCCATGCGGCTGCGCCTCCTCGAGGCGACGGTCGAGTGCCTGGTCGAGCGCGGCTACTCCGGTACGTCGACGACGCTGGTCAGCACGCGCGCGGGTGTGTCCCGGGGTGCCCAGCTGCACCACTTCCCGACCAAGAACGACCTCGTCGTCGCGGCCGTCGAGCACCTCACCGAGCTCCGGGGAGCCGAACTCCTCGCCTCCCTCTCCGAGTCGAGTGATGAACTGGCTGTATCCACGGTGCAGCGCATCACTCGACTCCGTCGGGTGATGCGCCTCCTCGGCGAGCACTTCTCCTCGCCGGTCTTCACCGCCGCGCTGGAGCTGTGGGTCGCGGCCCGAACAGATGAGGCCCTGCTCGCGGCCGTCGGCCCGCTCGAGCAGCGAGTCGGACGCGAGACGCACCGGCTCACGGTCGAGGCGCTCGGTGCCGACGAGTCGCAGCCCGGTGTGCGCGAGCTCGTCCAGGCGACGCTCGACCTGGTGCGAGGCCTCGGTCTCGCCAACACCATCTCCGACGATGCCGCCCGGCGTCGCCGCATCCTCAACCACTGGGCCGACGTGCTCGACCGGGAGCTGGCATGACCGACGTGCTCACCACTGTTCTCAACGACCTGGCGGCCGAGGGTGACGTGCTCGAAGCCCTCGTCACCGACCTCGACGCGGAAGGGTGGCGCACCCCCACGCCGGCCGCCGGGTGGGACGTCGCCACCCAGGTCGCGCACCTCGCCTGGACCGACGAGGTGGCGGTGAAGGCCGCCACCGACAAGGACGCCTGGGACGAGGTCGTGCTGCTCGCCATGGCCGCCCCGGAGACGTTCGTCGACGACGAGGCGCTCGCGGGCGCGGCTGCGACACCGGCCGAGCTGCTGGGTCGCTGGCGCGCGGCGCGCGTGTCCCTGCGGCAGACGCTGGCGGCGTACGACGGAGGAAAGATGCCGTGGTTCGGGCCGCCGATGTCGCCGACCTCGATGGCCACCGCGCGGCTGATGGAGACGTGGGCGCACAGCCTGGACGTGCACTCCGCCCTCGGGGTGACGCCGGAGCCGTCCAACCGGATCCGGCACATCGCGCACCTCGCCGTACGCACCCGCAACTTCTCCTTCGTCACCAACTCGTTGACCCCGCCGGCCACAGAGTTCCGGATCGACCTGGTCGCGCCGGACGGCGACGTGTGGACCTTCGGACCCGAGGACGCCGAGCAGACGGTGACCGGTTCGGCGCTCGACCTGTGCCTCCTCGCGACGCAGCGGATCAACCGCGCGGACACCGACCTGGTCGCGACCGGGCCGGACGCGGACACGTGGCTCGACATCGCCCAGTGCTTCGCGGGTCCGCCCGGCGAGGGAAGGAACGCGTCATGAGCTCATTGAGGATCGGCAACTGCTCGGGGTTCTACGGCGACCGGCTGAGCGCGATGCGCGAGATGCTCGAGGGTGGGCAGCTCGACGTGCTGACCGGCGACTACCTCGCCGAGCTGACGATGCTGATCCTGGGCAAGGACGCGATGAAGGACCCGTCGCTCGGCTATGCGCGGACGTTCGTGCGGCAGGTCGAGGACACTCTCGGGCTCGCGCTCGAGCAGGGCGTGAAGATCGTGTCGAACGCCGGGGGACTGAACCCCGCGGGCCTCGCTGACAGGCTCGGTGAGGTCGCCGCCGGACTCGGCCTGTCCCCGAAGATCGCCTATGTCCACGGCGACGACCTGCGCCCGCTCGGGCTGTGGGAGGGCGCGCTGACCGCGAACGCCTACCTCGGCGGGTTCGGCATCGCCTCCGCCCTGACCCGCGGCGCCGACATCGTCGTCACCGGCCGCGTCACCGACGCGTCGGTCATCGTGGGTGCGGCGGTCGCGCACCACGGCTGGGGCGTGGATTCGTGCGACGAGCTGGCCGGCGCGGTC